>JBNJGP010000051.1:0-19137 GCA_051747805.1 Candidatus Muiribacteriota bacterium | reverse complement strand
AAATGAAAAATTCAGATTTTGTTGAGATATGTAATATAGTTTATGACCGTTGTGGAATTAACTTAAAAGCAGGCAAAGAAGCCCTTGTAAGTGCCCGTATAAGCAAACGAATCCGTGCACTTAAACTAAAAGACTTTGAAGATTATATGAGTTATCTCAGAAACGATAAATCAGAAAACGAACTCAACTGCCTTATAGACGTTATTACTACAAACACAACCAGCTTTTTCAGAGAGAGTGCAAGTATTCAGGCTGTAAAGGAAAGACTTGAATATTTTATAGATGCTAAATTAAAAGAAATAAAAATATGGTGTGCGGCATGCTCAACTGGGGAAGAGCCTTATACCATTGCCATGGTTGCCGATCAGTTAATAAAAAAAAAGAACTATCCTGATTGTAAAATAAAAATTCTGGCAACTGATATTTCTACGACTGTGCTTGAAAAAGCGATTGAAGGCAAGTATGAAAAGGTAAAACTTGAAAATATTTCTCCAGAGTTCAGAAACAAATATTTTAAACGTTATGGTGATAGAAAAAGCACTATTTATAAGGTTTCTGATGAGCTGAAAAAGTATGTAACTTTTCGGCAGTTTAATTTAAAAAGTTATAAATATCCACTGAAAGGACCAATAGATTTTATTTTATGCCGGAACGTAATGATTTATTTTGATAATGAAACCAGGCTTGAAATTATTAAAAAAATGTATGATTTACTCTGTAAAGGCGGATATTTTGTTGTGGGAAATGCTGAAAGTCTTGCGGGTAAGTTTATGACTTATCAACTTGTGAGACCAGCAGTATATAAAAAGGAGTAAGTGAATTGTTGGTTCTTGTAAGCGGAATATAAATATTCCTGATGAGCAGAAAATGCAAAACATTTTCTTAGTAAGAAGTTAAAAACTTAAAGCCTAAGGAGTTTTTTTGAGTAATTTAATTGTTGGAATTTCAGATATGAAAATATCTTCAAAAACTGAGGATGTTTTAATCACATATTCACTTGGATCATGTCTTGGCCTAACTGTTTATGATACAAATTTGAAAATTGGAGGACTTATTCACTGTCTGCTGCCAGCAGTTAAAATAGATACTGCAAAAGCTGAAAAGAACCCCAGTATGTTTGTTGAGAGCGGTGTTTCGCTGCTTTTTACAAAACTTTTCAATAAAGGCGCAAGAAAGAAAAATATGCTTGTAAAAGCCGCAGGTTGTGGGGCGCCGCTTGTTAAATCCTCTCAATTTAATATAGGGGACAGGAATTTCACTATTTTAAGAAAAATACTATGGAAAAACAATATTTTATTAACCGGAAAAGATATTGGCGGGGCCAAGGCAAGAACATTAATGCTTAATATAGCAACAGGGGAAACGTTTGTGAAATCTGGAAACCAGAAATATCAAATCTAAGGAGGCGATTTCATGGGATATAAAATTCTTCTTGTGGATGACTCAAGAACTCAGCGGGCTGTTATGAAAAAAATATTTGGTATGGTAGATGTTGATTTTGATAATATATTTGAGGCTGGTAATGGCAGAGAAGCTTTAAAAATTTTAGAAAAAAATCAGGTAGATGTTATTTTTACTGATTTAAATATGCCCGTTATGTCTGGTGAACAGATGCTTGAAAAACTATATGCTGATGATTCTATTAAAAATATTCCTGTAGTAATTGTTACTTCAAAGGGCAGTGAAGTTATAAAAAATGAATTTAAGCATAAGGGAGTTAAAGCCTACCTTACAAAACCATTTACTCCAGAACAGGTAAGTGAAATAATCCAAAAAGTCGTTAATTAAAAATATATTCAAGGAGAGTTTATGTTTGAAACTGTTGACAGGGTTTTTATAGAGGTGTTAGAGGAAAGTGCATTTACATTTGCAGACCCGCTGGAAGAAAAAGACCAGCTTGAAAGTCTTAAACATGAAGATTTTTTTATTACATATATTACTTTCTCTGGTGATGTTAACGGAGATGTATTTATGCTTTTAACCCATGAAACTGCAAGAGATATTTCAATAAATATGATGGGAATAGATGAAGAGGATTTTGACCCTTCATATGTTGAAGACGCTACTATGGAAATTGCCAATATGCTTTGTGGTAAAGTTGTGACAGAGCTTTTTGGTAAAGAAAAACTTTATGATATTTCAATTCCGGTTATAAATACCGGAAGAGAGGAACTTTTTGAAAAATTATTTAAGGATAAAAACACCCGTTTTTTTTTAATAGAAGATAAACCAGCTTTAATAAATATAAAATTCTAATAATTGCATATTAATAACTGGAGATTTATGGACTTAAAACACAATTTCACAAATATAATTTTAAAAACCAAAAAAAATATTGAAAAAATAATTTCATTAATTGAAAAATATGAATCCGGAGAAATTCCGCTTAATGATTTGAAAAATGAGGTTTCAATACAAATCAGAATTATTAAAGGCGGGGCTATTTTATTTGATTATTATGAAATAGTAAAAATCTATAAAAATATTGAGGCCGAATTTCTTGAAGTACTTGATAAATCAGAAAATAAAAAAAATTGCCTGCCCAATCTTAAATTTTTTTTTATTTGTCTCTATTTTATGAAGGTAGATGAAAATTATTCATGCAGAATTTTAAAAATTAATGGATATATACAAAAAAACTGGAATTTTTTAAATTCTTCATCTAAATATGGTATGTCCTATGCCCAATTATTCTATATTTATTTTAAAATGATTAGATTAAAGAGAGCTTTAAAATACGAAGGTAAAGCAGATGAAGAAAACTGGATTAATTTTTTTGATGAGTTTCAGTATATGACGGTTATTGATTTTGAAAAATTCAGAGAGGATTTTTTTAAACTTAAAAATCAGTTTCAAAAAGAGTTTAACAGAGAATTTAATTTAATATTTGAAAATGAATGTCCTTATAATTTCAGATTTTTTTATAATTTTTATGAAAAGTTTTATAACTGGATTTTTGAGCTTCTAAAAAACACTCTGTCCCACTCTTTTAAAGAAAAAATGAATATTTATTTAACTTTGAACTGTGATGAAGATTTTATGATTTTATCTTTTACAGATGACGGAAAAGGGATTAATTTAAAAGGAAAGTTAAAAAAGGAAATTGAAGAAATCTGTTCCAGAGTTTTTCAAAAAGGGTTTACTACTAAAAAAGACAGCGATTTTTTATCTGGAAGAGGTATTGGTCTTTTTAACCTAGAAAAAGAAATAAAAGAAATTGATGGTCACGTATTGCTCAAAATTAATAAAAACGGAAACTTCTGTTTCACTATTAAAATTCCAGATAAATATGCAGTTATTTATTGAAAATTGCCTGAGAAGAGCTGATGAGAGCCGAGAAGAGCCGTGAGAAGTGAGAGGTGAGAGAAGAGCCGTGAGAAGTGAGAAGTGAAAGGCCGACAAGAGCAGACAAAAGCCGATAGAATCAGATAGAAGCCGAGAAAAACAGATTAGAGCCAGAGGTTAAAATTCATTTAGAAATGTTGAAAATCAATATTGTCATTTAAAAAAAAATAAATTATAATATAAAAAGAAAAAAACTCTAAAAAAACCCTGGGGGAATTATGAGATTAAAAAATCACCCTGTTTTAAATTTTGAATTTAATAAAAAAAATAAAGTGGAATTTTTTTTTAATGGCAAAAAAATTTATGGGTATGAAGGTGAACCAATTGCAGCCGCTCTTCATGACAATAATATAAAAGTGTTGAGAAAGTCCCCGAAGCTGAATAGAAAAAGAGGAATTTTCTGCGCAATAGGAAAATGTTCAGCCTGTTTAATGCAGGTGGACGGAATACCCAATATTAAAACATGCATAGAACCTTTAAAAAAAGGAATGAAAGTTAAGTATCAGAACAAAAAGGGGAACCTTCCGGGGGTGAAAAATGCATAAAAAATACAATATAGTTATAATCGGGGCAGGACCCGCCGGATTATGTGCCGCAGTTGAGGCCTCAAATTATACAGATAAAATACTAATAGTTGATGAAAATATTAAACCCGGAGGACAGCTGGCTAAACAGACACATAAATTTTTCGGAAGTAAAAATCATTTTGCCTCCGTCCGCGGAGTTAGAATCTGTGACGAGCTTCTGGAAAAAGTTAAAAACGAAAAAATAACATTTATGCCAGAAACATCTACTGTCGGTTTTTATAAACCTGATATTCTTATACTGGAAACCAGAGAAAAGTTAATTAAAATCCAGGCGCAGAAGTTTATTTTTGCAACTGGGGCAATGGAAAACATGATAAACTTTGAAAACAACGATATGCCAGGAGTTTATGGGGCTGGTGCAGTTCAGACATTAATGAATCTTTATGGAGTTAAACCTGCTCAAAAAGTACTTATGATAGGGGCTGGAAATATTGGTCTGATTGTTTCTTATCAGCTTCTTCAGGCTGGTGTGGAAGTAGAGGCTGTTGTCGAGGCCTCACCATATATAGGGGGATATCATGTTCATGCCGCTAAATTAAGAAGAATGCAGGTTCCAATCTATACTCAACACACAATTACAGGTGTTTATGGAAATGACAGCGTTGAGAAAGCTGTTATATGTGAGGTTGGTTCAGGCTGGGTACCAGTATCTGGAACCGAAAAAGAACTTCAATTAGATACGGTTTGTCTTGCTGTTGGACTTACTCCCTCTACAGAGTTGCTTCATCAGGCAGGATGTCAGATTAAATACGCAAAAGAGTTATGTGGTTATGTTCCATATCATGATAAATTTATGGAAACAACCGTGCCGGGTATTTTTGTTGCCGGGGACGCCAGCGGAATCGAAGAGGCGTCTGCAGCTATGCTAGAAGGAAAAGTTGCAGGCCTGAAGGCTGCCTATGATATTGAAAAATTTAATAGAAGTGAATTTATAAATGCTGTAGAACATATTGAGTTTGAATTAAAAAGTCTTAGAACAGGCCCTTTTGGTGAAAAAGCTGCTTCTGGAAAGAAAAAAATATTTCTGGAGGATAAATAAATGAGCTATAAAAAAAATGGAATTATTAATATGGATTTAGTAAAACTTCCAGAAAACTGGAAAAAATCAAATAAATTCTTTCCCGTAATTGAATGTATTGAAAAAATACCCTGCAACCCCTGTGATTATTCATGTCCGACAAAAGCAATTACTGTAAAGGGAGATATTACCAATCTGCCAGATATAGATTATAATAAATGTAATGCCTGCACTATTTGCGTTGGAAAGTGTCCGGGTCTTGCAATATTTATGATTAATCCTAATTATACAGAAAAAAGCGGGGCCGTTATACTTCCTTATGAATTCATGCCTCTGCCGGAAGAAGAAAATAAAGTTTTTCTATTAAATCGCAAAGGAAAGGAAGTTGGTGAAGGTAAAGTGCTAAAAGTTAAGGTAAATAAAGCTTTTGAGAACACCCCGCTAATAACAGTAGAAGTCCCCAAAGAATTGGTGAATGAGGTGAGGCATATAAGAAAAGCCGATTAAAAAAAGTGAAGCTGGATGAATCCAGCAGTAAACGACCGGAGTATGGGGTCTGTGCCGAGCCCGAGCTTAAGCTTACAGAGGTCGGCTTGACCCGGTATCTAGTGACTTTGCTTTTGTTGCTAACACACTCTGTTCGCTGCTGAAAACAGCTCTCACATTATTACTTGGTCGCAGACCATTTACTGTTATCGTTAGATAACTTTACTATCACCTTTAGGTGATTTAACTAAGCCGAAGGCTTTTTACCTGCGTAGCAGATAAAAGCAGATAGATTCAGGAGGAATATATGAAAGATGATAACATAATTATATGTAGATGTGAGGAAGGAACTCTTGCAGATGTAAAAGAGGCAATACATAAACTTGGGCTTAAATCAGTTGAGGAAATAAAAAGAGTTAAAAGATTTGGAATGGGTCATTGTCAGGGGAAAACTTGTGGTAAATTAATTGCCCAGATTATTTCAAGTGAGTTAGGAATACCTTATGAAGAAATTAAGCCGGCTACTCCGAGACAGCCTGCAAAAACTGTTAAACTCGAAAAATATGCTAAATTTGGAGGAAACTAATGTTAAAAAGTGCTTCTTGTGTAATTATTGGCGGAGGAATAAATGGTTGTGCTTTAGCATATGAGCTTTCAAAATCAGGGCTTAAAGATATAGTTGTTGTTGAAAAAAACTTTCTTGCCTCCGGCGCGACGGGAAGATGCGGTGGCGGTATAAGACAGCAGTGGTCAACTCCGATGAATATAAAATTTGCCCATGAATCAGTTGATATATTTGAGCGTATAGACAGCGAACTGGATTACAATACTGAATATTTTCAGGGTGGTTATATGATGCTGGCCTATACAGATGAAAATATAAAGCAGTTTGAAAAAAATGTGAAGCTTCAGCAGAGTCTGGGACTGGATGTTAAAATGCTGGAACCCTCTGAAGTATTAAAAATTGTCCCTCATTTAAATATTGAAGGTGTAAAAGGTGCTACTTTCTGTCCAAAAGATGGTCATGCCAATCCTTTTTATGTGACTCAGGCCTATGCAAAAAAAGCAAAAGAAAACGGGGTTAGATTTTTTCTTGATACCGAGGTGGTTTCTATTGATTCTCATAATGATAAAATTAAGGCTGTTAACACAAATAGAGGTAAAATTTTAACAGATACAGTTGTGAATGCTGCTGGAGGCCATTCGCATCTTATAGCTAAAATGCTGGGTATTGATATACCAGTTAAACCATACAGGCATGAAATCCTTGTAACAGAACCTGTAAATCCAATTTTTTCACCATTAATAATTTCACTATATCATCATATATATTTTAGACAGGAACTAAATGGCGGTATACTTATGGGGCAGGGTGATCCAGATGAACCATCAAGTTTTAATGTAGAAGGCAGTTTTAAATTTATTACCGAAGTAACCCGAAAAGTAAGTTCAATAATGCCTGTTTTAAAAGACGTTTCAATTGTAAGACAATGGGCAGGTCTTTATGCCGTAACTCCAGATGCCCAGCCTATACTAGGCCCTGCAGAGCATTTCAGTAATTTCATACAGGCTGTAGGGTTTTCCGGACATGGATTTATGTTGGCACCCAGAGTGGCACAGCATCTGACAGATTTTATTATAAGTAATAAAATATCTGAAGAAATGAAGAATTTATCCTTGGACAGGTTTGAAAACATGGAGCTTGATGTTGATGTTAATGTGGTGTAAAGGGGTAAGAGTAGTTATTGTCTTAGGCAAGAAATAATGTAAGAGCCGTGACCGAACTCTATAGAGTTCTAGTGACCACTCGCTAAAGCTCGTTAGTGACCGAAAGTTAGCACTTTCTAGTGATGATAAAAACGTGCTTGAAGCAAAAGCTATAAAATTAAATGCAAAACCTAGAGCTGGACCCCGGCATAAAACATCACCGGGGCGACAGCAAAACCATAGAAAAATCATATGCTTTTAATACAAAAAGTTAAAATTAATCACGGAACAAAATCGCAAAAAAATCTAAGAGCGTATATACAGCATATTGACAGTACTTCAATATGTAAGCTAAACCCAATAAAAGAAAAAAACCTCTTTATAAAGCGGTTTTTTGTGATTTTTGTAGTGGTTGATTTTAACTAAAGAGCGAGTGGTCAGACCTACACACTTTGCTTTTTCGCAAAGTGATGTCGGCTCAGACCCCATCAAATCAAGGATTTTCTATATTTCATTGAGAATTGCTCTCACAAGTTTTCTTAATTTGACTTTAAAATATTTATCGGTTATATTAAAGCATAATTTTTAACTATACTCTAGGAGGAAAATTAATGGCTGAAAAGAAAAAAATTACAATTGACGGTAATAGTGCTGCAGCTCATGTAGCTCATGCTACAAACGAAGTTATAGCAATATACCCGATAACACCATCATCTGGTATGGGTGAAATTTCAGATGAAAAAAGTGCTAAAGGTGAAAAAAATATCTGGGGAACAATCCCGACTGTATCTGAACTACAATCTGAGGGCGGCGCTTCTGGTTCAGTTCATGGTGCTTTAACAGCAGGTGCTTTGACAACTACTTTTACAGCATCTCAGGGTTTGCTTCTAATGATTCCTAATATGTATAAAATTGCTGGAGAACTTACTCCTTCAGTATTTCATGTAAGCGCAAGAGCGGTTGCAACACATGCTCTTTCAATATTTGCAGAACACTCTGATGTTATGACCTGTCGTGGAACAGGCTGGGGGCTTCTTGCATCGGCTAATCCACAAGAAGTTATGGACTTTGCCTTAATTTCTCAGGCAGCTTCTCTTGAGTCAAGAGTGCCTTTTATTCATTTCTTTGATGGATTTAGAACTTCTCACGAAATACAAAAAGTGGAAGAACTTACCCATGATGATATGAAAAAAATGATTGATGATGAAACTGTAAGGGCACATAAAGAAAGAGCTCTTAACCCTGAAAAACCAACAATTAAGGGGACATCACAAAATCCTGATGTGTTTTTTCAACATAGAGAAAGTATAAATAAATTTTATGATAAATGTCCTGAAATCACTCAAAAAGCTATGGATAGATTTGCCGACATCACCGGCAGACAGTATAAACTCGTTGAATATGAAGGAGCAGAAGATGCTGAAAAAGTAATTGCAGTAATGGCATCCGGTGCTGATGTAGTACATGAAACTGTTGAAGATTTGGTTAATAAAGGGGAAAAAGTTGGAGTTTTAAAAGTTAGACTTTATAGACCTTTTCCAAAAGAGCAAATTCTTGAGGCTCTTCCTGCTTCAGTTAAAAAAATTGCGGTTCTTGAAAGAACTAAAGAAGCAGGGGCTGTAGGAGAACCTTTATTTACTGATATTTCTGCTTTTGTTTCAGAAGCCTATCAAAATAATAAAATGGCCTGTTCAGAAATTCCTCTTGTTGTTGGCGGAAGATTTGGTCTTGGTTCTAAAGACTTTACTCCAGCTATGGCAAAAGGTGTTTTTGATAATCTTGATAAAGATGAACCTATTAGAAATTTCTCTGTTGGAATAAAAGATGATGTAACTAACAGAAGTCTTCCGTATGAAGAAGATTATCGAACAGAAAAACCTGGTGTTATAAGTGCTATGTTTTATGGCCTTGGTTCTGATGGTACTGTTGGTGCAAATAAAAACTCTGCAAAAATTATTGGCGAAGAAACAGATAAGTATATTAATGCATATTTTGTTTATGATTCTAAAAAAGCAGGTGCGGTTACTGTTTCTCATTTAAGATTCTCTGACAAACCTTTAAGAAGTTCATATCTTATTGAGGAAGGCGAGGCCGATCTTGTTGCGTGTCATAACGCTTCTTTCCTTGAAAAATATGATATGGTTAAATTCCTAAAAAAAGGTGGAACATTTCTGGTAAATACGCAGTTTTCAAAAGATGAGATATGGGATGAATTCCCAGTCGAAACACAAAAGATTCTTATTGAAAAAGAGGCTAAAATATTCGCAGTTAATGCTGTAGATATTGCAGAAAAAGTTGGAATGGCTGGAAGAATTAATACAATAATGCAGACAGCTTTCTTTAAAATTTCAAATGTAATTCCTTTTGATGAAGCTTTAAATCATATTAAAAAAGCTATTGAAAAAACTTATGGTAAAGCTGGAGATAAAGTTGTTCAAATGAATAAAGACGCTGTTGATAATACAGTTAAAAATTTATTTGAATTAACCCTGCCTCAGAAAGTTACAAGCAACACTCATGTTAATGCATGCACAGTGCCCGAAGGTATTCCACAGTTCTGGAAAGAAACTACTTGTAATCTTATTTCACAGAAAGGTGATGAATTGCCTGTGTCAGCTTTCCCAGTAGATGGAACTTATCCACTTGGCACAACAAAATTGGAAAAAAGAAATATTGCCATTAATATTCCTGTATGGGAGCCTTCTACTTGTATTCAATGTGGAATTTGTTCTTTCATGTGTCCTCATGCTGTAATTAGAATGAAAGTATGTGACTCAGATGATTTAGATGGTGCTCCTGAAACATTTAAACATACACAATCAAAAATTCAGGGTTATAAAGATAAACAGTTTGTTTTACAGGTGGCTCCTGAGGATTGTACTGGTTGCGGGGCTTGTGTTCATAACTGTCCGATGAAGGCTAAAAAAGCTATAAGTATGCATCCTCAACCTCCTTTAAGAGAACAGGAAGCTGCTAATTATAGATTCTTTGAAACTCTTCCAGAGCTTTCTTATGAAGAACTTGAAAAAAATACATTAAGAAATATACAGCTTGCACCTCATATGTTTGAATTCTCTGGTGCCTGCGCTGGTTGTGGCGAAACTCCGTATGTTAGGTTGCTTACACAACTTTTTGGTGACAGAGCTCTAATTGCTAATGCAACAGGATGTACATCTATTTATGGTGGAAATCTTCCAACGACTCCATATACACAAAGACCAGATGGAAAAGGAACAACCTGGAGTAACTCACTTTTTGAGGACAATGCAGAATTTGGTTATGGTATGAAACTCGCTGTTAATAAAAATACAGATATTGCATTTGAAATGCTTGAAAAAATGAAAAATGAAATTGGTTCAGACCTTGTTAATGAACTGAAAACTGCTCCTCAAAATACTCAGGCAGAAATTGAACAACAGAGGGCAAGAGTTGAAAAACTTTATGCTAAACTAAAAGAAGTTAACAGTGAAGATGCTAAAACTCTTGATTCAGTTGCAAGCTATCTTGTTAAAAAATCCAACTGGGTTTTAGGTGGTGACGGCTGGGCTTATGATATTGGCTACGGTGGACTCGACCATGTTCTTGCAAGTGATGAAAATATAAACGTACTTGTTGTTGATACAGAGGTTTATTCAAATACTGGTGGACAATCTTCAAAAGCCACTCCTATTGGAGCTGCTGCTAAATTTGCTGCTGCTGGTAAAGGAATTGAAAAGAAAGACCTTGGAATGATTGCAATGACTTATGGGCATATTTATGTGGCTAAAGTTTCACTTGCGAATCCATCACAATGTATAAAGGCGTTTATTGAGGCTGAAAGATATAATGGCCCATCTCTTATTATTGCTTATGCACATTGTATTGCTCACGGAATAAAAAATATGGGTGAGGGCGTAGATGCTCAAAAGAAAGCTGTTGCTTCGGGACACTGGCCACTATATAGATTTAATCCTGAGTTAAGTCTTGAAGGAAAAAATCCATTACAGCTTGATTCAAAAGCACCTTCTATTTCTCTTGAAGATTATATTTCAAAAGAAAACAGATACAATGTTGTTAAAAAACAGTATCCTGAAAGAGCTGAAAAACTATCAAAATTGGCTCAAAAGAGAGTTAATGCAAGATATAATCTTTATAAACAACTTGCCGAAAAAATGGACTGTTCTATTAATAAAGAAGACGATGGAGAAAAAACAAAAGAAGCTGAATAAAAAAAATAAGGTATCTAGGGTGTCGGAACCGACACCCTGATGTCCTGATCTTATACCAACAAAACGAGGTGAAATATATGGATATTAAAATTCTTCTTGTTGATGATGAGGAAGAAATTCTAAATCTTCTAAGGAAATATCTTGAAAAGGCAGGGTTTAATAATGTTGTTACAATTAATGACCCTGAAAAAGCTCTGGACCTTATGCAGAAAGAGCTTTATAAAATAGTGCTGCTTGATATAAAAATGCCAAAAATGGACGGGATTGAACTTTTAAATAAAATTAAAGATATCAATCCTCTATGTAATATTATAATGGTTACAGCGTATAGTGATTTAAATAATGTTGTTGAATGTATTGCAAAAGGCGCAGTGGATTTTATTTCAAAGCCTTTTAAAATGAAAGAAATTGTTGAGGTTGTTAATCATGCTGTTGAAAGAATACACAGGTGGAAGGATGTTATTATAAAAAATGGATAATCAAAGTGAATTTATCCAGGATATTTCACTACAGGTTACAAAGCTGATAGAACAAATTGAAAAGACTGCCGGAACCGAACTAACTTATGAAAACTACCTTTCACTAAAAGATAAAATTGTCTCTCTGAAATCAATTTCAGCGTTTTACGCTGAACCTTCATTTGCCTCTGTTTTTTTAAAGTTTGAAAAATTTTTAATTTTTTTAAGAGATGAAAAAGAATTAAATAATAAAAAGATTTTTTTGACAATGCGTCACTTTTTAAAAGAGATGCTTGAGGTTAATAATACTAAAAACCTTTTTAAAGAACTTCCAGATATTGAAATTTTCCTTTCTTCACCAGTTTATTATTCCAATAACTTTATTAAAACTTTTGATGCGCTTGATAAAACTTCTCAAAGTGTAAAATTAAATAAATATGATATACTGCAGTTTTTTCTGCAGTTTCGCGAGTTTGAAAAATTTGTTCCTGAATGCAAAAGCAAGGAAGATTTACTTAAAAGATGGAAACAACTTGCGGATATTTTTTATGAAGTTGCCTTTACCCCAGCCTCTGGTTTTAAAAAAGAAGTTAAAAATATTAAAAATCATTTGGTAGATGAAAATGATATTGAGCTGGAAGTTGAAATATATCCTCTGGAGGATCTTTTTTTCTGGGCAACTGAAAGGGAATTTCTAAGATATTTTTTCCAGACCACCGCACAGATAATAACTTCTTTAAGTTTTATAAGTCAGTTAAATATGAGAGTTGATTTCCATTTAAACGAAGATAACCTTTATATGACCATTGAGTTTGAATCAAATTTTTCAAATATTGCGACCAATTCTGAAAAAATAGAGCAAATTTTAACGAATAAGCTAAGTTTTGCAGAATTTTTTAATTTTTCTAATGTAAAATCAGAGGTTTTAGAATACTTTTCGCAGAAAGTTAATTTTTATGGATTAAGATTGCTGGATTTATCTTTTAATAAAAAAAGAGTTAAACTGAAATATTTTTTACCGGAGAATTTTTATGTTATCTGTTAACTACTATTCTTTATCAAAAATAGAATTAAATTCCTCTATTATTAAGTATATTGATTTAGAATCTGATTACAAAAAATTAATAAATGCTTGTGATAATAATATTGTTTTTATTAAGGGAGATGAGCTTAAAAGCAAAATAAAAACTGTTTTTGAAATTTCGCAACTCGATGCAGGAATTCAGTTTATTGTTTTTTATAATTCTATTGGCGAAGTTAAAAATCTTGCAAATATTAAAACTGATTTAAATTTAAACTTTGCCTTTTCATATGAGTATCAAAACGATATTTTATTTGAGATTATCAATATGTATTTAGAAAAAAATATAGAACATTTTTTTTCTTCTGATACATGTGTAAGAATTGAAACTGAAAATGATAGGCTTATTTTTCAAAAAAGAAGAGATAATAAGTGTAAGATTTTTTCAGATAAATATTATTTTAGAAAAAACTCACAGCAATCTATAGGCGAGCTCAAATATAAGGGCCTGAATAAATCATTTTATTTTAATAAGGAAGGTAAAATTTGCCGTGGAATTATAAATCTGCTTGAAAGTTCCATTGTTTTTGAAAAAATTTATTTTTTTAATATTAAGCCTATAATGGATATTGATGATATTAGCGAACGGATACTTTATTTAAGTGATAAAAACCCTGTTTTTTTTAAAATATATAATCTAATAAATCATCTTATTTATACAAATTTAAATAAAAATGATTATATAAAAAATGTGTTGAAGATTCTTACCGACTTTTTCAAAGCCAAACATTCCTTATATATTTTTCATAATTCTTATATTGTTTACAATAATAATAAATTTCAAAAAACAGATTCATATTTTGAAAGTATTGATAATTATAAGATGAAGGGGATATATGAAGAACATGATTTTGATGAAAAAAACTATGTTTTAAACTTCAATTTTGAATGGTTGAATTTATATCTTGGAAACATGATTTTTGAGGTTGATAAACTTGAAGAGGAGTATGTCATTTTTGCTAGAATTCTTGAAAAACAGATTTCTGCCTCTCTTAATTTTTTTGCTATGAACGAAAAAAATAAAATGGAGGAAAAAAAAGTTTTTCAACAGGAAAAAATGGCTTCACTCGGGCAGCTTTATCTGGGCGTTACTCATGAAATAAATAACCCTAATACTATAGTTTATGGTAATACAGAATTAATTGATTTTACCTGTGATGATTTAAAAAAATTAGTGGAGCAGGGCAAAATAGAAAAAGAAAAATTATGTGAGATGTTTAAAAATATTTTAGAATCAAATAAGGCAATAAGCAATGCAAGCGAAAGAATTACAGAAATTATACAAAATCTTAAACTATTTTCAAAGTTTGATTTCACCCAGATAAAAAAAATCAATATTGATAAAGTTATTTTAAAAGTTGAAGAGGATATAAACTCAAAAATAATACCCACTTGTAAATTTAATATAAATAAAAGCACAAATAAACCAGCTCTTATTATGGCAAATTTTGATGAAATTTATCAGGTGTTTTTTAATTTAATTATGAACGCTGCCCAGTCAATAAATGAAAAACAGAATGTAAATATTTCAGACTCAGGTTTTATAGGTTTAATTTATATTGAAATAATAACTGGATTAAATGTTGTTAAAGTTAAAATTCGGGATACTGGCTTTGGTATTGATAAATTATATTTATCTAAAATATTTGACCCGTTTTTTTCAACTCGAGGAACCAAGGGAATGGGATTAGGACTGAATATTGTTTACAGTATTGTTACAAAATACGGTGGTGAAATTAAAGTTGATTCTGAAAAAAATAAATTTTTTGAAATAGAAATAGAGTTTCCCCTAGCCTGAATATGTATAAAAAAAAAATGTTGAATAAACTTATTCTTTACGTTAAAATTAAACAAACCTTAAAATTTAACAAAAAAGGAGTGTGAAGTATGAAAAAAGTAACAATTATTATGGTTCTTATGCTCGCGTTTTCATTGAGTTTTTCTAATGTTTACAGTGAAAATGTACAGGAATTTTTAAGAACTGGCGAAGGTGTTGAAAGAATTTTTGTGAGAATGCAGGATACTTCTATGATTGCTGGTGAAAATTATATGCAGTATTTAAAAGATAATGCTGAGGCTTCACAAAAAGGTCTTTTAAATGATTTAAGTTCAAGAAGTGATGAATTAAATATTGAAAGCTTCTGGTCTTTTAATGCGGTTGCTATGGATGCTGATGTAGAGCTTATTGAAGAGATTTCCCAGAGAGAAGATGTTAAAGAAATTTTTGAAGTGCCTGAAATGGAGCTTTTCAATCAGAACAAACCTTATATCTACACAAGAGCTACAGATGGCGACGGGCTTGTATATGGATTAAAAACAATGAATGTTGACCGTGTGTGGAAAGATTTTGGTATTAAAGGTAACAACGTTGTAACAGGTGTTATTGATTCAGGTATCAACTATAATCTTGATATTTTTGAAGGTAAACTTCTTGGTGGTAAGAATTTTGCCGGTGACCCTGATGAATATCATGATGATAATGGTCATGGAACCCATGTTGCTGGAACAGTTGTAGGCGATTATGTAAATGATGATCTTTATCAGCAGTCATGGTGGTCCTGGACTAAAGTTGGTCATTTTGAAGGAAATATTGGTGTTGCTCCAGAAGCAGACCTTTATTTTGCAAGATGTATGGATGCTGATGGAGGAATTAGCTTTGATAATGTATTAAAAGGTCTTGAATGGCTTGCGTCAAAGGGAGTTCAGGTTGCAAATGCTTCACTTGGTTCAAGTTCACATCAACCTCATTTAAGAGAACCTCTTGTTAATATTCAAAAAACTGGAACTATGCTTGTATTTGCTGCTGGAAACTCTGGGAGCAAAGTTGGTTCACCTGCAGATATACCTGAAATCTTCTCTATTGGAGCAGTTGATTCAAGCGACAATAAAGCTAGTTTCTCAAGTATAGGTCCTGCAACCTGGGATGACGAAGATTATATTAAGCCAGATGTTATGGCTCCTGGTGTAAGTGTTATTTCTTATTATAATGATAAACTTGCTGGTGTTGATGGAACTTCAATGGCATCTCCTAATACTACAGGAGTTATAGCTCTTTTGCTGGAAGCAAATCCAAATCTAAGTATTGAAGAGATTAAAAGAGTTTTAAAGGAAACTGCTCTTGACCTTGGAAGTGACGGGGTAAATAATCAATATGGTCATGGAAGGATAGATGCGTATGCTGCAGTTGCTGCGGTTACTGGTAAAAATGAGTTTAAATCTAAAATTTATCAGTATGATGCTATTAGAAATGCGATTGTGGAGCGTGCCGAAACACTTGATGATTCAATAGAAGCTGAAAGAGAATATCTGAACATGATTCAGAGAAAAGATGATATAGTTGACGATATTGTTGATTATATTAATAATAATTCTTATGCTAACGAGGTTTTGCTTCAGGTAGCCAATGAAGATATTAATCTTTTTGAAATATTTGAACTAATAAAGTAAATCTGTTAAGTTAATAATTAATAAAAAATAAAAGGCGGGGTTTGCCCGCCTTTTTAACGTAGTTGAGAGGGGTAACTATGGAAAACAATATAAGAAATTTTAAAAAGATATTAAAAAAGAATCCTGATTGTGTTAAGAGTTATATTACAATTAAAGACTTTTATTTAAAGAATAATCAGCATGAAGAAGCTCAGAAATGTCTTAATAAACTTTACATGCTTACAGGTGAAAAAAAATATCTCAGGGAAATAAAAGAAATTACTACAAAAAACTATTTCAAACTGCTTGGTCAGTTCAGACAGGAATAAAAACATTTTAAACAATTCGAAATTTAGTTTTTTACTAATATAATTAATAAAATCTGTCGAATAATTATTAAACTATGAAAAAATCTTTAACTATTATATTAATTTGTTTGTTTGTTTTTTTATACTCTGTTGAGGGTGAAACGTTCATTCTTGAAAATGGCTCATTAGTTGAGGGCGAGTTGATGGAGTATAATCGTAAACAAGAGTATTATCTTATAAATACTTATCATGCTGATGGAACAATAGATGAAATCCTGGAGCTTCCGGCTGAAGAGATTGAAGCTGTTTTACTTAAACAAACAGTTACCGGTGTTAAAAATAATATATATACAAATTTCAAGCACAGATTTAAACTAAGCAAACCTGATCAGAACTGGTATTTTATTGAAGATAAATACGATACAAAGCCAATTATTCAGATTTCCAGAACTATGGACCCGGGTGCAGATGATAAAAAGTTTCGTCTTTTTATTTATGGACCCTATGAAAATATTCCAGAAAGCATTTTTGTAGATGATGATAAGTTTAAAGAATATATTAAAGATTTTCTGATTAGAAATTTCAAATTATATATTGGTTTTGAAAATGATATTGAATATTTTAACGGTATAAGATTTTACTGGAGATTTGCTAATAATTTTGTTTTCACCCGGTCGGGAAAGGAAGTGAAAATGCAGTATAAACAGTTTGTTACTGTAAGAGACAGATATATTTTTGTTATGGATTATTGCGATAATGAAAAATCCTTTTCGCGTGAGACTCAGGAGCTTGAAAATGTAATAGAAACCTTTGATTACTTACAGGAAGATAATATATATTATGATATAGCAACAATTTATTATATGGAAGAAAATTATCAAAATTCACTTCAGTTTTTAAAAAAAGCAATAAAACTGCAACCCGAAAGAGGAGAGCTTTATCATAAAAAGGGACATATTTATGGGAAACTTGGCCGAACTGATGAGGCAATAGAAGCTTTTAATGATGCCCTGCGTTTTGGAGCCGACCCTGTTTTTGTGAATTTTTTGCTTGAAAAAACTGGTGAAAACAGCTATAATGGTTTGTGGTAAAAATAGATTTAATTGGGGATTTTTATGGAAAAAGTTTTTTCAACAAAAGCACAGGATCATATAATTAATACATCAAGAAGAAAAAAAATTCCTTTAACTTTTTTTTTAAAGAACGGATTGATTCTAAAAGGAACTGTAATGAGTTTTGACCAGTTTACTATAGAAATCTTTGTAAAAAAAAGGTTGGGTAAAAAAGTTGAACCTAATACTAAACCTGAAATTAATCTTGTATATAAAAGTTCCTTATTAACAATTATTCCTACTAAAAAAATACCATTTGAAAGTTAAATTATTATGAAAATCATACTTGCTTCTAAATCTCCGAGAAGACTTCAAATTCTTAAAAGAATTGGTATATATCCACAGGTAAGACCGGCAGATATTGATGAAAATATTTCAGAAAAAAACCCTGTAAAATTTGCCTGTAAACTTTCTGAGATGAAATCTGAAAATTCCATTAATTCACTGGATGAAATAGTTATTGGTGCCGATACTATAGTAGTTTTCAATAATAACATACTTGGTAAACCTTCTCATAAAGAAGAGGCCATGGATTTTATGAAAACTCTTGCGGGAAACTGGCACAGGGTAATTACCAGCATAACAATACGTTATAACGGAAAATATTTAACAGACTGGGATGAAACTAGAGTTAAATTCTCTGATATGACAGAAGATGAAATAAAATATTATGTTGAACAGAATGAATGGACTGATAAGGCTGGTGGTTATGGAGTGCAGGGTAAGGCTGCTATTTTTATTGATAAAATTGACGGTTGTTACTTTAATGTGAAAGGTTTTCCGGCAAGAAAATTCTATAAAATGCTTAAAAGTATGAATATTGAAAAAATACTTTTTTAAGGATTAGAATATGGGAATTGAGGGGATTATCACCATTGGTATAGCGGCGGCAATAATTTTAATTGCTCTATTTTTTGTTCTTTCTTTTTTTCATAGTTATAAACCAGAAGTAAAATGTGCTACTGGAAAAATTGTCGGATTTATAAAAACTAGAAATAAAAGTGATAGTGAGAATATTAAAATAACTCTGGCAAAAGTACGTTCAGACACTAAATTTTCCTATAAAGCTGTTAAGGGACCTCAGGGACAGTTTTATATCACCTACACCGACAGAGATGGCGGGTTTCTTTTTAATGATGCGCCAGCAGGTTCTTTCTGGCTTGTAATTGAAAAAGAGGGTTTTAAAACAATGCTTAAAATGATTAAAGTAGCAGAGAATAAAACAACTGAAGTAACTGATATAACGTTAAAATAGGATATTTTAAAAAGATTAAATTTGAGTTTAGCAAATTTTCTTAAAAAGCTTTTGTGGTCAGGCTTACATAAAAGTAAAAAGCTTTCAGCTTAGTAAAATCACCTAAAGGTGATAGTAAAGTTATCTATCGATAACAGTAAATGGTC
>JBNJGP010000050.1:19074-19209 GCA_051747805.1 Candidatus Muiribacteriota bacterium | reverse complement strand
ATCTGAGAAAAAAGGGAGGGCAAAAGAAACCTCCCTTATTTCTCGTTTTCCGCTTTCATCTGCAACTTTTTGCTCTCATTGCTTTCACTTCTTACTTCTCACCTCTCACGGCTCTTCTCGGCTCTTCTCGGCCTC
>JBNJGP010000050.1:0-18974 GCA_051747805.1 Candidatus Muiribacteriota bacterium | reverse complement strand
TACTATCGTCTCACCTCTCACTTCTCACCTCTCACGGCTCTTCTCGGCCTCTACTATCGTCTCACCTCTCACTTCTCACCTCTCACGGCTCTTCTCGGCCTCTACTATCGTCTCACCTCTCACTTCTCACCTCTCACGGCTCTTCTCGGCTCTTCTCGGCCTCTACTATCGTCTCACCTCTCACTTCTCACCTCTCACGGCTCTTCTCGGCTTCTGTCTGCAGTTCATACTATTTGATTTTTAGTAAAAATTTATGATAAAATAATAATCAGTAGTTAAATTTCTTTTATAAGCAGAGTCAAGGAGCGACTTATGAACGTTAATGGAATAAACAAAGACTCTTATCTTAATATTGTTAAAAAGAATAATATAAAAAAAGAGGATTTTAAAAACAAAAAAAAATTAAAAGATGATATAGCAAAAATTAATATGGTTTCCTCAAAAACCACTATTGATTCTTTTGAAAAAGCAAAAGAAAACACCCTTGAACTTTCAAAAGCAATAAAAAAAGATGGGCAGGATTTAATTGACTCTTCTAAGCTTTCGGGTTCCAAAGTGTTTGATTTGCTTAATTAATTCAAAAAATATTCAAACAAGGAGTTTTTTATGATTAATGCCGGTGATATAAAAAAAGGAATGTTTATTAAATATAAAGATAACCTCTATTATGTTGTTGAAACACAGTTTAATTTTCAAGGCAGAGGAAGCAGTATGCTTCAGACAAAACTAAAAAATGTAGAAACTGGTTCAATTATAAACAACAGGTTCGGAACAAATGAAAAAGTTGAAAAAGTTATTCTTGACCGACGTGATATGGAATATCTCTATACAACTGGCGACGGCTTTGTTTTTATGGATACTGATAATTATGAACAAATTGAGCTCACAAAAGAAACTCTTGGTGATTCTATTGATTTTCTTAAAGAAAATATGATAATTCAAGTTCAATTTCATGAAGGTCAACCTGTTGGAATAGAACTTCCAATTTCTGTTGCCCTTGAAGTTACCTATACTGAACCGGCCTTAAAAAACGCTACTGTTACTACTTCCTTTAAACCTGCAACTCTTGAAACAGGTATTGAAGTTGGTGTTCCTCCGTTTATTGAAACTGGAGAAGTTATTAAAGTTGATACTAGAACCCGTAAATATCTTGAAAGAGATAAATAAAACTCTATAAGGCTTTACTTATTTTTTGTTTATAATTGCTCCAAGAAATACTGAGTTTCTATAGGCGCATTTTTCCTCAACTTCCTCAATCTGCTTAAGGTCTGATATTATCATGGTTACAGGTATATACTTTCCAGCTATAAGAGCATGTTCATTACTTTCGCAGGAAGCACTGTCTATAATTATTCTTTCATATTTAGCCTCAGCTTCTTTTATAAACTCTAAAAACAAAGTGTTTTCCAGCATTTCCTCTGCCCCAAGAGGATTATGTCCGCTTGTTATAATGTCTAGATTAGTTACAGGAGTTTCCTTGATTACAGCTGAATTTTCTTCTGTCTGAAGTAGAATATCAGACAGCCCCGATTCATTATCGGTTAAAAAAGTTCTATGAATTTTTGGATTTTCAAAGTTCATATCTATTAATAACGTGTTTTTCCCTTTTGAGGCCCAGAAACACGCAAGGTTTACAGCAGTAAATGATTTTCCCATTCCCCTAAAAATTGAACTTATAATAAATGTTTTAGTCCGGTTTTCAATATTAGAAGTGATTTTTTCAAGTTTTTCTTTTGCATTATGCTCTGGTCTGTGAAAAATAAATGCGTCTTCTCCAACACTGGCAACAGCTTTCACTTTTTTTACATTTTCCAACTGTCCAAGTAATTCATTTTCATTATTTGAGTTTGCCCTGTTTTTTTTAAAATAACTCCATAAATATTTTATTAAAATTAAGAGAATTAATATCAATATTAAAATTATTAGGTTTTTATAGTCTAATAGTTTTCTTTTTTTGCTTTCGTTAACAGGAGTTAAATCTTTTTTGCTCTGGTCCTCTTTTTGAATATCCTCCTCTTTTTGAAGTTCTTCCTGTTTTTCCTGCATTTTTTCCTGTTTTATTTTTTCAATTTGAGCTTTTACTCCTTCCAGTCGTGTTTGGAGAGAGTTTTTATTTGAAATAAGCTCGGCATAAACTGGATTTTGTTTATAAACTTTAGTTTCAACTATATTTTCTCTTTCTTCATTAATTTTTTCTTCAACGTAATTAATTTTAGCCTGAAGTTTTTTGATTTTTGGATGTTTTTCTCTATAAATTTCCAGTTCTTTTCTAAGTTCTGCATTTAATTTTAAAAGCTGATTTTTATATTCATTAATTAAAAGACTGGGCTTAACCTCTCTTGAATGAAGTATTTCCTCTTTATGTTCTTTTATCCTTTTTTCAATAGAATCAATTTCTGCTTTTATTGCCGCCTCTTCAAGTTCGAGCTGTTTTTGCAGCTCTAAAGTAAACCCTGATAAAAAAATAAATATTAAGCTCATCCCGGTAATTATTAGTAATTTAATTTTCATGTTCGCCCTCGCTGATTATAATAACCACATCATCTGGTAAAATTTCGATATTATATTTTATTTCATTATGAATAACAAGATTTGATAATTTAAATAAGCCTATTTTCTTATTATTTCTAAACACTTTTGCTTTTAAACCTCGGACATCCCCTACATAACCCCCGGCTTTTGAGAGAAGTTCAAGCATTCTCAGTCCATTATTGTACTCATACTCACCAGCATTTCTAATCAAACCAAAAATAAATACACTTTTTAAAGCAGATTTTTTTATTTCAACAATAATTTCTGGGTTTCTGAAATAACCATCTTCTAACCGGTTTTTAATTATCTGGGCAAGTCTAGCTGTTGAAAGACCTTCGGCTTTTACCTCTCCGATATAGGGGAGGTTAAGAAAGCCTCGATTATCTACACGTTTTAAGAAACTGTATTCTTCAAGGTTGGTTGCTTTAATTTCTATTAAATCTCCAGGCTCTATTAAAATAACAGTTTCTCCATGTGATAAAATTATAGTTAATATAATAAAAAAAAGCATTATATTTTTTTTTATAAACATTTTACATCTCCCGTGAAGCAATTTTTGATAATATATTTGTTAAAATCCTAGCATCATAAATTTTTATATTATATTTTTCGGCAAATTCCTTAGCTTTTTTAGTAAATTTTCCACAGCACATTAAATATTTAATTTTATACTTAGTTTTTGAGTCTTTTAAATCCTTATGCATTTTTGTTATTTTTTCTTCTGTAATAATATCTGTCCATTTACGGATTCTAAAAAAAATCTTATCTGATTTACCTGCATTTCTCTTATAGGTAACAAAATCAACGCCTTCGGGATAAATTTCCTCTTTTTCAACAACATTTCCAAGAGAGGTAACTATTTTATATGCTATATTTTTGAACTTCATTTTTGATAAAGTTGCAAAAACTTTAGCCGATTTTACAGGTCCAATATAAACCCCTCTTTTTTTAGCATTATCAATTAATTTCTGTTTCCATAAATTATATTCTTGTTCAAGTTTATCAATGTCATATTCTTTAGAAAAACCTGTAAACTCTCTTGCAGTTGGATATGATATATTCGATGCATATATACTGTAAATTCTTTCCATCTCTTCAAAATTTGAGTTAACTTCTGAATTTAAAATCTCTGATATATTCTCATAATTCATATCAATACTGAAAACTTCTTCCCAGTTACTGATAGAGGCCTCAATATCTCCCTTAAAAAAATAAGCCCAGCCAAGATTATATAAAAAATCCTTTCTCAGAGGATTATCCATATCCAGCTGCGCCAGTTCTTTGTTAAGTATATTAACTGCCATATCAATTAAATTCTGTTCAATTGATGTAACAGCTGCCGCTATAACGCTTTTTATTTTATATTCTTCATCCTGAAGTATCTCTAAAGCTTCTTCAAATGTTTTAATTGCTTCTGGTTTTTTATATTCTTTTTCGGTAAAACCAAGAAAGAAATACGCATATCCGTTTCCTGAATCTTTTGCAATAACTTTATTCATACAATTTTTACCTTCTTTAAGCCATTTTTTCGATAAATAAGTTATTCCAAGATAAAACCATCCCTGTATGTGGTCAGGATTAATCTTTACAAGTTTTTCAAAAGTATCTATTGCCTGATTATAATTTCCTGTTGCACATAAAAAATATCCTATTTCAAAAAGGGCTTCCTGATTTGAAGGGTCAATTTCAAGAATTTTTTTATTTTCAATATATTTTTGATCTTTTAACTCCATTTTTTCAAAAATATTTTTTAATTTCTGTGAAATAACAAGCAGATTATGTTCGTTTTCAGGATGATTTAAATCAATCAGCTTTTTATAACATTTAACCGCCCGGACATACATTTTTTTATTTTCATAAAGAGGGGCTAAATAACAATATATTTCGGGGTTATCCGGCTCATGCTGTTTTAAATCCTCAAGATACTTCACCGCCCCCATAAAATCCTTCTTTTTAATCATATTCTCAACAGGACGCATATGAGTTTCTTTTGAAAAGCTGTCATAAAAACGCTTTAATAAAAAAATAATAATTACTATAAGAATAATTAAAAGAAAGGCTACTATATCCATAGTTAATTAATCGGCATTTTTAAAAATATAAATGAAATAACCATTAGACATTAAAATTAAAATTCAATGAGTTTTTCTGGAAGTTCAGATAAAAATCTGGAAGGTCTTGAGTACTTTATATTACCAAAAATATGTCTGGTATAAGTGAAAGTTAAATAAAGTTTTTTCATTCCTCTTGTTATTCCAACATAAAAAAGTCTTCTTTCTTCTTCAAGTTCGTTCTCGGTTTCAAGCGAACGCGAGTGTGGCAGAATTTCTTCTTCCAGCCCGGATATAAAAACATAAGGGAACTCAAGGCCCTTAGCATTATGAAGGGTCATCAAAAGCACTTCACCATCCTGAAATTCTTCATCTGAGTCTGAATATAATGAAATCATCTGCATAAAATCTTCAATAGTGCTTTCGGGGTTGGAAGTTTCAAATTCTCTAACTGCCGAAATAAACTCTTTTATATTTTCAATTCTATTTTCTCCACCCTCCTGTTCTAAATAATAATCAATAATCTGACTATCTTTTATAACATTTTCTACAAAGGCTGTCGGAGTAAGTTCCCCTGCCTTTTTTTTGAGGCCGGATAAAAGATTATAAGCCTTAAAGAGTTTTTTTGAGGCTCTGCCAAAATTATCTGGTCTGCTTACTGCTTCGTACATAGAAATATTATTAGCCCTGGAAGCATTTTTTATTTTAATTATTGTGTTTTTTCCAATTCCTCTTTTCGGAACATTAATAATACGCTCAAAAGCAGCATCATCGGAATTATTTACGACAAGTCGAATATAGGCCATTATCTCTTTAATTTCTTTTCTTTCATAAAATCTGAACCCCCCAATAATTCTATGAGGTATTCCATATTCTCTCAGCACTGTTTCAAAAACACGTGAAAGCCAGTTAACCCGATAAAACACGGCAATATCAGAATATTTTACTCCTTTTGCAATAAGCGAGGCAATATTTCCTGCAATATAATGTGCCTCATCATAAGCGTCCTGAGCATGATAACAAGTTAAATTTTCTCCTTCTTCATTATGGGTTTTAAGATATTTTCCTTTACTGGTTCTGTTATTTTTTATCATCTCAGAGGCTGCCTGAAGTATTTTAGAAGTCGATCTATAATTCCTTTCAAGCCTTATTTCTTCATAATCAGGAAAATCTTTTTCAAAATTTAATATATTTTTTATATCAGCTCCCCGCCATCCGTAAATAGCCTGGTCTTCATCCCCAACGGCACAAATATTTCTGTATTTGTCAGAAAGAAGTTTTACTATTCTATACTGAACTTCATTTGTATCCTGATATTCATCTACATGTATATATTTGAATTTATCCTGATAATAATCGAGAATATCAGGGTTTTCAATAAGAATATTTAAACCATTTATTAAAATATCATTAAAATCCATTGCATTTCTTTCCTTGAGAGTTTTATTAAACTCTCTGTACAAATTATCAACAACTTTAAAAAAGTAGGAGCTTGAAATATCCCGGTATTTTGAATAATCCTCAGGAGAAATATTATATGTTTTTGCATGTTCTATTTCGCTTAAAACCTCTCTTGGAACAAATTGTTTAGGGTCAATATTCTGCTCCTTTATTAAATCTTTCATCAGTGTGAGCTGATCAGAAGTATCATAAATGACAAAATTTCTTTCAAATCCAATTCTACCACAGTTTCTCCTCAATATTTTAAGACAAATTGAATGAAAAGTTCCAATATTAATATTATCAGCCCTGGCTCCAACCATTGATTTAATACGTCCTTTCATTTCCCCGGCAGCCTTATTTGTAAAAGTAACAGCAGTTATATTCCAGGGTGAAATTCCAACCTCAATAAGATAGGCTATTCTATAAACAAGTACTCTTGTTTTTCCAGAGCCAGCTCCAGCTAACACCAGTAATGGTTTGTCTATAGTCAAAACAGCTTTTTGCTGTTCTTCGTTTAAAAAAGAAAGTAATTCACTCATTATTAAAATCCTCTGTTTTAAAAAGCTTTATAACATTACCAGGATAAATATGATTCGGGTTGGGATAGTTAGAATAGTTCCATGCCCATATATGCCAGACATAATCCTGTGTTCCATAAAATTTATGGGCAATACTTGAAAGACTGTCACCTTCTTTAACTGTATAAATAATAAAGTCCTCTGTATCGTGTTTTCCATATTCCTCAAGGAGAACAACTCTCTTCTGACTTTCACTTAGCATTTCAGAAATATCAGATTTAACTTTTTTAATCTTCTCATACGCTTCTTCAAATCTACCTCTCTGAGAAAGAAAAATACAGTTTTCAAGCATTTCAGCAGCTTTTTTAAACTTTGAGGGATAGGCCTCATCAAGTCGATATTTTTCAACATGCTCTTCTAATTTCAAATCAAACCTGTATAATTCAACAATTATTGTCTGTCTTTGAATAAATTCTTCTGCTCTTTCAAAAGAATGAAGGGCTAAATCATAATTATTTTCATCATAGCCCTTTTTGCCCCTAAGTATATACTGAGATATATCATTCAGAAGTTCATAGGAGATTGTGTCAAATTTTTCCGGCATTTGAAGAAGTTCATCATATTTTTTTTCAATATTTTCTTTTAATTCCTCCAGTTCCAAAAGTTTAGCTTTATTTGACTCAACTATCTGTTTATAACTCGATAAGTCATCTTCCATAACAGTTAAATCTCTCCAGCTGTATGGTCTAACACTCATTGTTTCCTCAAAAAGCTCTTCAACTTCAATAAAACTATTAGAAAACATTTTGTACAATTTTTTATTTTCAAAAGCATCTTGAATAATTTTGTGGAGTTCCCATATATTTTGAACTCTTTCAGATTGAGGAGAATCTACAATTGAATCAAGAAGCCCCAATAAATGCTGACTCTCATTTCTAATATGAGTATAATAATAATCTTTTCTTAAAAAAAATACGTCATTTTTTAAATTATTGGTTAATTCCTCATAATAACTTTCTAAGGTGCCAAAACGCTTATTTATCTGATTAAAAAGGTCTGGTTTAATTGCAGAATAATATTTTTCTCTTAAAAAATTTATTTTTTCCTGCACATTTTCAATCATTCTGCCTGTTCTTGTCCAGAAAACAGCATTATCAACGTAAAGTCTGACATCTTTAAGTATTTTATCGCAAATTTTTAAAATATTATCAAATCTTCCCTGTTCAAAAGCTCGTTCTGTATTTAAATTTTTTTCTGCTTTTTTCCCGTTTTCATATAAGGCTTCAGCATTTTTAAATTCACTTTGAAAACGATTGTAATATTTTGGATAAAGCTCTTTCATATTATAATTTTGAGCCTCTTTTAAATACTTCCTGAGAAGCTTTACTTTTTCGCCGGTCTCATCAATTCTTGTTTTTTCCTTTGAAAATTCCAGATATTTTTCAGAAAGTTCTAAAGCTTCTTTATAATAATTTTGAGCTCTTTGTTCTTCATTATTGCTTAAGGCGATTTCTGCTCTAAAAAAAAGGTTTTGGATTTTTTCATAAGTTTGCGGATAATAATTTTCATACTGCAAAAGCTCTCTTTTAGTTGTTTTAACCTTATCAATATCAATTGAATGCAAAGAATGTACAAAAATTAAGATAAAAAAAATAAAAATGATTTTTTTATATGATTCTTTAAATTTAAGCATTGAAACACCCGGTCATTTATTTTCAGCCTTTTTTATGTTAAATATATTCAGCAGCAAGTTTTAGATAATCAAGGCTGTTATTTTTTATAGCTTCAACTTCTTTTTCTCCTATTTTTTTAACTACTTTAGCCGGCACTCCAAGCGCAAGTGAGTTATCCGGAATTTCTGTTCCCGGAGAGACAACGGAGCCGGCAGCAATTATACAGTTATCACCAATTTTCACATCATCCAGTAAAATAGCGCCCATTCCTATTAAACAGTTATCCCCGATGAAGCAACCATGCAAAACAGCATTGTGCCCTACCGTTACATTTTCACCAACCTTTGTTATATTATCAAGCTTGGTATGAACAGAGGAATTATCTTGAATATTTGAATTTCTGCCAACTATAATTTTATTCATATCTCCTCGTATTGATGCAAAAGGCCATACAGAAACGTTATTCTCAAGTATAACGTTTCCTGTTACACAGGAATTTTCATCCACAAAAACATTTTTTCCCAACTGAGGAGTTTTATTTTTAAATTTCTTTATCATTTAAGACTCCTAATTATATTCGGTTAAATAATCAAAATTCTGGCGGTGCATATTAACACCTAATCTGTTTTTTTCCTCCTCAATCCACAAACTGAACAGTCTATCTCTTTCAGGTTGAATAAGCGTTTCATAAATTTCAGCCCTTGCCTCTTCAAGCGGTACAACCTGTTCTTTTTGAATATCATTTACTCTAATTATATGCCAACCAAAAGGAGTATTCACCGGCTCGGATATCTCACCTTTTTCCAGTGAAAAAGCTACTTCATCGAATTTTTCAGGCATGTTTCCGCGTGAGATAAAGCCAATCTCTCCGCCCTCTTCACTTGTATAATCTTCTGAATATTCTTCTGCCAACTCTTCAAAATTATTCTCTTCAAGCAGCTGAAGATACAACTGTCTTGCCGTTTCTTCATCAGAAACAACAATATGAGATAGATTATATTGTTCAGGTTGGGCAAAATCATCGATATTTTCTTCATAATAATTAGCTATTTGCTCCTCCGTGATTTGAATATCGATTTGTTGGACAATTTCTTCTTTTACATCTGAAAATGGTCGGATTTCTCCTTCTCTTACTTTATTTAATTTTATAATATGATAGCCTATGGGTGATTCCACAACATTAGAATAATTTCCAGGCTCCAAATTTAAAATTGTGTTTTCAATTTCATTAAACACTGCTACTCCTGCCTGAAACTGATTATTTTTGAAAAAATATGTAAACTGGGCTATCTCATCTGAAAGTATATCCTGAAGCCCTTCTTTGCTTTCGGGAATCTCCCCGAGAGGAAAATCAGGAAGTTCGCCGCCATCTTCTGCAGTTTTTCCATCTGAATACTCAACAGCTATCTCTTCAAAAGTTTTGCCTTCTCTAAGGTCCGAATATGCTTTATTTGCATAATTTCTTGCCAGAATGTTTTTCTGCCATTTAACATAATCTTCGCGCACTTCATCTTCAACTTCAGAAAATGGTATAGTTTCAGCAGACCTTCTTTCCATAAGTCTTATTATATGAAATCCAGCCGGTGAACTGATAACTTCTGAAACCTGTCCAAGTCTTAAGTCAAAAATTTCTTCTTCAATTTCAGAAAAAACTTTTCCGTTTTTAAAAATTTCACCTTCCAGCTGGGATAAATACATATTATCTACCTGTTCCCCTTTTGTAACCCAGTCTAAATCACCATTAACATGTGTTGTGCTTCCGTGAGTTTTATCCATATAATCATTTATTGAGTTCCCCTCAAAAATCTCTTCTGCTATTTCTTCTGCATATACAAAAGCTCTATTACGCGCTTTCTGGTTAGTTAAATCATCTTTAACTGATTCTTTAACCTGCTCAAAAGATTTAACTTCTTCTTCTTTATAATCCTCAAGATAAATTATATGATAACCAAAATCACTTTCTACAGGAGATGATATTTCACCCGGTTTCATATTAAAAACTTTCTGATCAAATTCAGGAACCATAGTTCCTCTTTTAAACCAGCCAAGTTCACCATGATTATCTTTTGAACCAGGGTCTTCTGAATATTCTCTTGCCAGTTCACCAAAATCCTGGCCATCATTAATTTTTTCTTTAATATCAAGAGCTTCTTCATAAGTTTCAACTAGTATATGAGAGGCTTTTACTTCTTCTTCGGTTTTAAAGTCATTAATATTTTCTTCATAAAAATTTTTAATTTCTTCCTGTGTTACTTCTACCTTTTCCATAAATTCATCTGGGTCTATAAAAAGTCCCCTGAGTCTAAGAGCGTCTTTGCCTATATAATTATTTCTATTATTGTTATAATAACGTTCCAAGGCTCCCTCTCGCATATTTTCTAGAACCTTCTGTTTTCTTTTTTCAGATTCTTTTGAAATCAATATATGAGAAATATTGTACTTATCGTCTTCTACGAATCTATACTTGTGTTTCTGATAGTACTGTCTGAGATTTTCTTCAGTTAACTCCTCCGGTACTTCAGCCTTGATTTTTTTTATTTTATCTTCTAACACAGCGTATTCAAGCTCATCTGCATCAAAGTAATCTCCATCAAGCATTTCTTTCAGCTGTGAATCTGGTATATTAGAAAGCTGGTCTCCCATCTGCTGTAAAAGAACCTGAATTTTATCATCTTCTGTTACTTCTAAATTATTTTCAATTGCAGCATTTTCAACAATTTGTCTTTGAATAATATAATCGAGTATATTTTGTCTTTCCTCAACACTTTTATATCTGCCTTTAACTTCTGGAGATAACTTTCTAAAGTAATCAAAATATCTTTCTACTGTTATTTTATCCTGACCAAGTTCTGCAAGAACAATATCTTTATCTTCATCTGATATTTCATAACGGGAAGATTCCCTTTCTAAGGCTTCCTGCTCAAGCTTTTCCTGCTCACTTGCCTGTTGACATGTCATTAAATAACTGGTGGTTCCAAAACCTACTCCACCACCAATAAATGCAATAGCTACAATCCAAATAATAACTTTTATCATCTTATTTTTATTTCCAAAAAACATTTACTCTTAACCCCCGTTTATTGATTTTTTAATTTCAAATTATCTGTAAAGATTTTATATATTAACACAAAATTTTATAAATTGTAAAATCTTTTCAAGCAACCCGAATATCACCTGTGAATCTGAAGAATTTATTTTTATAATAATTGAATTTTTCAGATTAATTTGTAAATTAATATATTTACCAAACTCTTTAAAAAATTTATTAAGTCCTTTTTCTGTGAAATCAAGTTTATAAAATTTTATTTGTATATTATTACTGTCGTACTGACTGATTTCTTTTAAAAGAACTTTTCTTCCAGATATTTTAAGCTTCTGAATTTTTATAAGATTTATTACTTCCTGAGGAAGTCTGCCAAATCTATCTCTCATTTCGTCCATGAGCATACTTATATTTTCTGTTGAATCACAAGAGGCAACTTTTTTATAAATTTCAATTTTAAGTCTTAATTCATCAATAAAATTATCCGGAATATATGCATTAACCGGTAACCCAAATTTTATTTGAAGGAATTCCTCATGCGAATCTCCTCTTTCTTCCGAAATTACCTCTTTTAAAATCTTACAGTACATTTCAAAGCCAACCTCGTCCATAAAACCATGCTGCTTTCCCCCGAAAACATCTCCAGAACCTCGTATTTCAAGATCTTTCATGGAAATTTTAAATCCTGAACCAAGTTCAGTATGTTCTCTTAGAGTTTTCAAACGTTGATATGCATTTTCTGTTAGACTTTCACTCTCTGGATAAAATAAATAAGCGTAAGCCTGCCTTTCGCTTCTTCCAACCCTGCCTTTCAGCTGATATAATTGTGACAGCCCGAATCTATGAGAATTCTGTATAATAATTGTGTTGACATTTGGAATATCTATACCAGATTCAATTATAGTTGTTGTAATAAGTACATCTATTTTTTTTTCTATAAAGTCCCTCATTATTTCATTAAGCTTTTTTCTTTCCATTTGGCCATGACTAATTTCAAAATTTAATTCAGGCATCATTTCTTTCAACTGTCTTTTTACAATATTTATGGTTGATACCTTATTATGCAGAAAATAAACCTGCCCTCCTCTTCCATGCTCCCGCAAAATTGCCTCTTTTAAAAGCTGTTTTGAAAAAGGTAAAACAAAGGTTTTTACACTCTGACGATTTTCTGGTGCAGTTTCCAGTATAGAGATATCTCTGATACCATTTAAGGACATATTTAAAGTTCTTGGTATTGGTGTGGCGGTCATAGTTAAAACATCTATATTTGTTTTGAATTTTTTGATTTTTTCCTTATGCGTAACTCCAAACCTCTGTTCTTCATCCACAATAAGAAGTCCAAGATTATTCCATACAACTTTTTTAGATAGAAGTTTATGGGTTCCAATAACAACATCTACCTTACCTTCTGCTGTTTTATCAAAAACTTCTTTTATCTGTGAGGCTGTTTTCATTCTTGAAACAGATTCAACTTCCACAGGAAACATTTTAAATCTTTCCTTAAATGTATTAAAATGCTGTTGTACCAGAATTGTTGTTGGTGCCAGTATTGCTACCTGCCTGCTGCTCATCACCGCTTTAAAAGCCGCTCTTAACGCTATTTCAGTTTTCCCATAACCTACATCTCCGCAAATTAGTCTATCCATTGGAATAATTTTTTGCATATCTTCTTTAACTTCTGAAATAACTTTAATTTGATCTGGAGTTTCATCAAACTCGAAAGAGGCTTCAAGTTCATGCTGCCAGTGATTATCATTATCAAATTTTATCCCCTTTGAATTCAACCTGTCAGCATAAAGTTTCATAAGTTCTTTTGCTATACTTTTTACTTTCTTTTTTGTCTTTTTCTTAAGACCTTTCCATTTTTTCCCCCCTAGAGTATATATCTGGGGTTTATCTTTACCTACATATTTATGAATAAAATCAGCGTTTTCAATTGGAACAAACAGCTCATCATCATTTTTATACTCTAAATTAAAAAACTCTTTGTAAATTTTTCCAAACCTGATTTTTTTAATTCCTTTATAAATTCCAATCCCATGATTTATGTGAACAGCAAAATCTCCTTCATTAAGCTCAGAAAAAATATCAAACATTGATTTTTTTATTCTTGGTCGATTTTTTTTAACCAGGGAAGTTATTTTTTTCTTTTTCCCCCAGATATTTTCCTCACCAATAATTAAAAGATTAAGCTCCCGGATTTCAAACCCGCTGGAAATAGGAATAAGCGCTCCGAAACAGCCAGATTTATCAGGAATTTCTTCATTCACATCGCTAATTTCTAAAGAAAAATCTTTCATTATTTCTTTAAATCTAATTAATTTAGCCTTATTTTCAAACGTCACCACTATAGATTTAGAAGCTGCAAGTTTTGTTAAAATAAACTGTGCAACTGATGACATTTTTTTTTCAAAAAACGGTATAGAAGAAATTTGAGGTGACCTGGGATTTTTGAAGTCCCTCAGAAGTGAAGTATAAATCTTTTTTAAATTGATTTTTTCATCATCTATTAAAAATTTTTCATAATTTTCATCAAATGAAGCTATTTCTTCCTTAATATATTTAAGTTTCTTATTTATCATTTCTTTTTCAAAGAAAATTACTACACCATTTTTTAAATAAGATGAGAGTGAAGAACTTTTTTTATAAAAAAAAGGATAATTATCATATAGTTTTTCTAAAGTTATTTGAATATCTTGAAACGGGGTTTTAAAATATTCTACATTGTTTATAACTTCCCTGACAGGAATAATTTCTATACTGTCTTGTTCCTCATTTTTGAGGGAGTTTCCTGTTGCAGAATCAATACTTTTAATTTTTTCTACCTCTTCAAAAGCTGAAACAATCCTATGTCCCTGTTTTTTTCCAGGTATAAAAATATCAAAAACTTCTCCTCTGAGGGCAAACTCACCAGGTTTTGTTATTTCATCAACACGCTCATAACCTGCCTGAATTATTTTTTTAACTATTTCCTCTCTTTTAAAAGGGGAATTTTTTTTTATTCTGAGTGTATTATCTTTTAATAAATTCTGGTCTAAGATTCTGGAATAAAAAGATTTAACAGTGGTGAAAATTATAATGCTTTCATTTCTTCTTTTAATAATTTCATTTAAAACATTACATCTTTCAGCCTCTATAGAATGCTCTGGAATTGTATTTTCAAAAAAAAGTCTATCCCATTCTGGAAAATAAAATATTTTTTTTTGGGGAAACATTTTTTTAATTTTTAAATAATTTTCCTCTGCTTCAGAAATATTTCTAAACACACATAAGACAGGGTCCTGAAAAGAATTTATATAATAAAGATAACTATCCCCATACAAATTATTTATTTTTTTTTCATCTATTAATTTATTAAAAAAAGTCCGAAATCTTTTATTCATTTTTTTATTTTATATTTACAAAACCTCTTATGTTTTTTAATACTTCATAGGCTTTCTGATTCTGTGGATCCGTTGCCAGAACTCTTTCAAGCACCTGTTGAGCCTTATATGATTTTTGCAGTGCTTCATAACTAAGCGCAAGATATATAGCGGCTTCTGAATTATTTAAGGCATATTTTTCAAGTAAAGATGCCGCCTTTTTATAATCACCCCTGAGAAAAAATAATAATCCCCTGTACATTTCAGGTAAATTATTACCCATATTTTCAAGTTTATCATACTTGCCGAGCTTAAAATAAATCTGGGCAATTTTTTCATAATTTGCTTTTGAATAAAGAATTTCTAAAGCTTTAGAAAACTCTTTTTTATATAAATATTTTTCTACCTTATTCTCAAAAGGCGGTTTTCTCTGTTTAGCCTTCTGTAAATTAGTCAGCACAGGAAAATCAGTATTGATTTTAAGGGAATTTTCAAAAAATATTTCTGCCTTTTCATATTTTTTTTCTTTAACAAAAGCCAGCCCTATATTATTATATGATGTTGCATATCTTTTTCTTATACTTTCTATTTCTTCTTCTTTTATTTCCTTATTTAACATATTTAATAAATAATCAGAAAAAATTTCAACTTCAGGTTCCCTGTAATCTTTTCTTAATTGATATAATATTCCAACAGGTCTTATAAAATACTCAAATTTATCACGGGATTTTATATCATAAAAAACATTTTCATGATTATCAGTTAAGGATTTTTCATTACCATATTTTTTTCGATACCATTGCGCGTTCAGCATATCTGCATTTATGAGTTTAAAATGAGTCCCTTGCCCTTTTATTTTCTGCATATACCAGCTTGAAAATGTAATTTCATCCCCATGCATAAATAAAACTCCGGAATCATACTCTGAAAGTGTGGTAAACACATTATGAATATATGAATCAAGTATTTGAAGATGTTTAAAATCTGGCTGATTAAAAATAAACATAAGTAAAGGAAAAACTATAAGATAATACGGCTTTTTTTTATTGAATAAATATTTATGGAGAAAATAAATTCCACACCATATAAATATAAAAAGACAAATAAAGGAAATAATAAAAAAATGTTGTTTCTGTACAAGATTTCTTGCAATTCCAGTATAAAATCCTGCACAGATTAAAAAACTTCCAATAAAGGGTATTAAATATCTATAATCCAGTTTATACAGAAAATAAATACCGGGAATAAAAAATATCCATAAAAATAAATATTCATACCTGATATGTCTTAAAAAAATATTTACCTGATAAAAATATTCTCTTATACTCATTGCAAACATTCTACTTTGTACTCCTCTTTCGCTTCCGGATATATGTGAGATAACATTTGAAAAACTGTTTAAATTTCCCCAGCTGAAATTGGCATTATTGCGTAAAGGTATATAAAAAAGAATAATCAGCGCAAGCATAAAAAATAATCCATAAATAAAAAATGATTTATATTGGAGTTTAAATCGTTTTTTAAATATAAAAAGTAAAATAAAAAAAAGAGCGGTGTATAAAACTCCGGTTACATGAATTGTTGTTAAGAGACCCAATGAAAAAAACAACGCTTTAATATATTTATACTCTCTCGTGTTAAGAAACTTAAGATAAAAATAAATTCCCAGCAGAAAAAACACTAAAAAAAAGGAATATACTTCCTGTGTTGTTCCCATTTCAAAAAGAGTTTTTCCAAAAACAGCTGTAAATCCACCCGCAAAAGCAAAATAAAAGTTTTCTACAAGCTCCATAATAATTAAAAAAATCAACAGAGCGCATATCGAAGAATAAAAAGCTGATGCAAACGATAGTTTCAGTGGAGGGTCTCCGGGCAGAAAATGAAATAATTTAGTAATAATATTATATAGAGTATATCCTGAGGGATGGGCATTCCCCAGAAAGAAGGAGGTTAATATAAACTCCCCACCATCCCCTTTATCTATCCATGGATTTAAACTTCCGGAAAGAAGAAAAAGCACGAGCAGAAAATAAAAAATGCCTATTTTTAAATTACTCATTTGCGATCATCTATGATTTTAGCTTCACTTGGGTTTGAGCTGAATTTTTTATTTATATCTTTTGATTTTTTAACTTTAACTATTTCTGTCTTGAGTTCTTTTTGTTTGTTGGCAATAAACGCCTCTACTTCATCGTCTATTTCTTTAACAGCCATTATAATTTCTTTAATATTATCTCTATAGGATTTTATTTTAGAGTTACCCTCATAAATGTCATTCATTTCAACATCTGTTTTTTCTTTTAAAATATCATAAACAGGTTTTATTGTTGCCTGGATCTCATTTATCTTTTCAATAATCTGCCCTCTTAAATTAATTAAATATAAAAGTTTTTCATAGTCTTCTTTTTGTTCCATAATAGAATATGAAATATCAAGCATATCTCTATATCTTTTTTTCATCTGATCAAATGCTTTTTCAAGAATTTGTTCGATTTCATTTAAAGTAGTCATAAGTCCCTCAAAAAAAAATTTTATCAACTGCGTAGGCAACGCCAGCTGAATTATTTGATAATGTAATAAAATCAGCTTTTTCTTTTAGTTTATCTGTTGCATTTTCAACAGCAACTTTATAAACATTATCTAAAAACATTTCTGCATCATTATTATTATCACCTATTACTACAGTATCTTCAAGTGCAATATTATAAATACCGGCTATCTTTTTTAACGCCTTACCTTTTGAAATTTTAATATTTAAAAATTCCACATATCTTTTCATGGAATTTGTAATATAAACCTTATCTTTTAGTTTTTCAGAAAAATCATCTCTGATTTTATTTATAAAATCATAATTTAATGAAGAAAAAATAATTTTTGTTGATGGGAATTTCAGCCGGCATACCTCTGGTTCAATTAACGCTTTGGTATGGGTCCTATCCTCGTATTCTTTAACATTTTCATCATAAAAAGGGGCAATAACTTCTTCATCTTTAAAAAATAAAATAACAGCATTATTTTCTTTTAACCCTGTTATAGAGGAAATAACTTCCTGATGTCTGTATTCAAGTGGAGTAAAGCTTATACACTTTCCATTTTCGTCATATATTACCGCCCCGTTATAACAGGCAACGGGAGTTTTTAAATTCAATTTTTTTAACACAGGTTTCACGGCTGCATACATTCTGCCCGTGATTATAACAACTTTAACTTCATTTTCTATTAGCTTTTTAATGGCCTTAATGTTTTCATCAGGTATATTATAATTTGAGTCCAGCGTAGTTCCATCCAGGTCAAGTGCAAGTAATTTGTACATCAATTCCTCATCCAAGCAAGTTTAAAACATTCTGTTTGGAAATGTTAAACATATTTTTAATATTTCCTATACCAGCCTGTTGCATAACTTCCTGATTTGCTCGTTCCACAAGGCCTTTTGCAAAATCCATATCTGCTATTGTGGAATATGAGGCAACAGTATTTTCATAGGCAATCATTTTTCCATCAATTTCTTTTTCAATATTATTCATCTGTGCACCAGCATTACTTCTTTCGGTAGATACTTCCTCAATAATTTTATCAACAAACTCGCCACCTGCATCAACGCCATTATCAATTACATTCTGGAGTTCCTGGCCAGGTTCCACTACTTTTTTGGTATTAAACTCAGCCTGTTCGGAAATATTTCCAATAGTCTGGGCAAGTAAATCAACTTCAAATTGAATATGTTCTCTATCTTCTTCTGTTAAGGTATCGTTTTTGTATGAAACCTGAAGTTCACGAATTCTCTGCAGATTATCTCCTATAGCTGAATAAGCCCCTTCCTGAGTATTCAAACGGTTATAGGTATCTGCCTCATTATTAATTTCTCTTTCATACTGTAAAAATAAGGCTCTAAGTTTTTCAGAAATTGCTCCTCCAGCCGCATCATATGCAAAATTGGGAATTTTTGAGCCAGAAGAAAGTTGTTCATCAATTTTATTAATTGTATTATTTTTCTGATTCAGATGTCTGAGAGGGCTGTTAAAATTTGAAATTCCTGATGGTCCAACCATATAAATCACCTCCCTGTAAAGTTAAACACTTTTACATCCATATAAACAACCTGTTTTAAGTTTACCTATTTTAATTATAGCACTATTTTTAAAAATAGTAAAGTTATTGAATCACAAGCCAGCAATTCTCAATGAACTTTGTTTCGTAATAAATTTTAATCTCTTGCTCATCGTCTCACTTCTTACTTCTCACCTCTCACGGCTCCTATCGGCTCTTATCTGCTTCTATCGTCTCACCTCTCACCGCTCACTTCTCACCTCTCACTTTTCACTTCTAACCGCTCCTATCGGCCCCTAACTTCT
>JBNJGP010000049.1:0-19999 GCA_051747805.1 Candidatus Muiribacteriota bacterium | reverse complement strand
AGGGTTAACACTTGTTACCTGTCCATTATCCCCTGGTGGCGATGGCTGAGTTGGCTGCTGCCATGGGTAAGAAGGATCTGTAGAATCATCATCAAGTCTTTGAACTCTAAAGTGAATAGGAGTAGAATAGTTTGACCAGTCGCTGAAAGCACTTCCTATTAAAGGTAAATTAGTTAAAAAACCGGCTCTGTTATCTCTGGCAACCTGCCATTTATACATTCCGTTTTTAAACTCACGTCCGCGAACTCTTAATTTATTACTTGAAACAGTTTTGTTAACAATTCTACTTCCGTTTTCAGTATATACTCTTACTCTGAATCTTTTACCATCAAGAGAATCGTCCCATCTAAATTCAACTCTATCGCTTGAATTAACCCTTACACGAGTACCTGCTCTTGGGTAGCTTGGACTTGGCGCTTTATTTGGATCAACTTTAGTAGAACCGCCTGGATATGAGCCACCGGAATCAGGAGGTTGACCTGGACTTGTTGTGGGTGGAACATATGGTGTTGAGCCGCCACGTTCTGCCTGAAGAGTAACAATAACACGACCGCTGGCAGAAGATAAGAAAGAACTGGAAAGTCTCAAGGTGAAGTTGTATCTGTTATTTGTAAGAGACTCGTTATGAACTCTTGCATCTCCGCGAGTTTCTACAGTTTTAGAAATAAAATTCCAGCCATGGGCTGCCATATCACCTGGCATATGAACTGTGTGATTAAAATCTTTTGAACCGTTTAAAAGCCCCACAGATTCTTTAAATTCTTTTGTAATAGTTCTTATTTCCGCTTGTGCAGTGAAAACAAGAAGTAAAGTTAAAATTAATACAAAAAGAAAAATTTTACTGTTTCTCATATTGTCCCCCTGGTTACTTAAATTTTAGTTAAAATTAAATAAAAGATTTAATTTACTTAACTATATTATAAGTGCAAATAAAAAATTGGTCAAGTTGAAATTTTAACGTTATATCTGATAAGATTGTCAATATTATTATTAATGGGTTTATAAACTTTTTATTCAAAGGAGATTTAAATTGAAAAGGACAGATTATTGTGGAAGAATAAATAAAAAATATTTATACAAAGAAATTGTAATGTGCGGCTGGATAAGACGTCGTAGAGATTTTGGAAATCTGATATTTTTTCAGTTAAGAGATAAAACAGGTATAATACAACTTGTTATAGACCCTAAAAGATGCAGTTTAGAAACAATAACTGCTGCTGAGAAACTTAAAAATCAGGATGTAATAGAAGTAAAGGGCCTTGTAATAAAAAGAACAGAAGAAAATATAAATACTGAAATGAAAACCGGAGAGTTCGAGGTGCTTGTTTCTTATATAACAATATTAAATAAGTCAAAACTCCCACCATTTGAAATTGAAGATCGCATAAATGTATCAGAAAATTTAAGATTAAAATACAGATATCTTGATTTGAGAAGGCCCTTTATGTCTGAAATAATTGATTTCAGATATAGTGTTTTAAGAGAAATAAGAAATTTTCTTCATAATGAAGAGTTTGTTGAGGTTGAAACCCCGTTTTTAATTAAATCAACCCCTGAGGGAGCCCGCGATTTTGTCGTGCCTTCAAGACTTTATCAGGGCAGGTTTTATGCTTTGCCTCAGTCTCCTCAGTTATTTAAACAGCTTTTAATGGTTTCTGGTGTTGATAAATATTATCAGATAGCAAGATGTTTCCGCGACGAAGATGCCAGGGCTGACAGGCAGACGGATTTTACGCAGCTGGATATGGAAATGAGTTTTGTTGATGAAGAAGATATTTTTTCCTTTACTGAAAAGCTTCTTTATCATGTTTTTAAAGAAACTTTGAATATTGAAATAAAAATTCCATTTGAAAGGTTGAATTATGATGATGTGATTGAGCTTTATGGAACAGATAAACCTGTCAGAACTGGTGGAATGCAGTTAAAAAATATTAGCTCTGAATTTCAAAAAAGTGAGTTTAAAGTTTTTGAAAGCACGGTTAATTCAGGCGGTACAGTAAAATGTTTTGTGCTGAAAAATAAGGCTGATATTATTTCAAGAAAAAAAATAAAAGAGTATGAAAAAATTGTAAAAAAGCATAAAGCTAAAGGACTTGCCTGGGTTAAAAATAAAAGTAATAAATTTGAAGGCGGAATTTCAAAATTTATATTAGATAAATATGAAACTTTAAAATTGAAACTGAATCTTGAAGAAAATGATATAGTTTTTTTTGGGGCTGGTGAAAGAAATATGGTCAATACTTCTCTGGGAGCTCTAAGACTTTTCGTTATAAATGAGTTTGAGCTGAGGGACGAGGATCAATTTGATTTTTTCTGGGTTAAAGAGTTTCCTCTTTTTGAAAAATTAGAAGATGGTTCATATGAAGCTAAACATCATCTGTTTTCGATGCCGACTGAAAAAAGTGCAGAATTTATTGATAAGGCACCTGAAAAAGTTTATGGTAAACTTTATGATCTTGTATGTAATGGTAATGAAATAGCTAGTGGTAGTATAAGAAATCATGAAGCACAGACACAAAAAAAAATTATGAAAATTACCGGCATGAGCGATGAGGAGATTAATAAAAAATTCGGTTTTTTTCTTGAGGCTTTTGAGTATGGAGCACCTCCTCATGGTGGAATTGCACCAGGAATAGATAGATTAATTATGGTTATGAAAAAATTAGATAATTTAAAAGATGTTATAGCTTTTCCAAAAACAAATAATCAGCTTTGTCTTTTAACAGAAGCTCCTTCAGAGTTATCTCCTCAACAGCTGGCCCAACTGGGGTTGAAGCTTGATGAAAAGTAGCAGTAATTCTAAAAAAGATTTGCTAAACTCAAGTTTAGAATAAAAAAGGGAGGAATATATATGGATAAAATTAATAAAGAAGAACTTGAAAAAGCTGTTTTTCTGGCTGTGGAAAATATTTTAAATAAAAAAGAAAAAAAATCAGAGCTAAATAAAAATAATTATATTTCAAAAAAGAGAAAAGCTTTCCCTGTTTCTGTTTCTAACAGACATGTACATATATCAAAAAAGCATCTGGAAATATTATTTGGCGATAATTATAAATTAAATAAAATTAAAGATTTATCACAGCCTGGACAGTTTGCAGCTTCTGAAAAAGTTATTCTGGTGGGTCCAAAAGGAGTTATTGAAAAAGTTAGAATACTGGGGCCCGAAAGAAAAAATACTCAGGTAGAAGTAAGTATTACAGATTGTTTCAAACTTGGAATAAAACCTCATGTAAGAGAATCAGGAGCATTGGATAATACTCCGGGTATTACCTTATGTGGCCCCGCAGGAAGTGTTTACATAGGAGAGGGAGTTATTGTAGCAGGACGCCATATTCATTGTACGCCAGTTGATGCTTTGAATCTTGGGGTAGAAGATGGACAGGTTGTTGATGTTGAAATTGAAAATGAAAGAGGCGGAATTTTTAAAAATGTTCTTATAAGAGTGTCAGATAATTATAAACTTGATATGCACATAGACACAGATGAGGGAAATGCTTTTATGGTAAGTTCAAACACAAAAGGAATAATTTGTTGAAAAAAAAATGTTTTTTGATTAAAATTCATTAAAGTCAGTATAAAAAATTTTAGTGTTTAATAATTTTGGAGGTTAACTAAATGAAAAATGCATTAGGTATGATTGAAACAAAAGGACTTGTTGCTATGGTAGAGGCAGCTGACGCAATGGTAAAAGCTGCGAACGTAAAGCTTGTAGGATATGAAAAAATTGGTGGCGGATTTGTAACAGCTCTTGTAAGAGGAGATGTGGCAGCTGTAAAAGCGGCAACAGAATCAGGTGCACAGGCAGCTTCTAAAATAGGAGAACTTGTATCAGTTCATGTTATTCCAAGACCTCATGAAAATCTGGAAGATATATTACCTATTGGAAAAGATGAATAATAGATGAATTTAGGAAAAGTTGTAGGGACTATAGTTTCAACAAAAAAAGATGAAAAACTTCTGGGATTTAAGCTTCTACTTGTAAGGAAGTTAAATATTAATCTTGAATTTATTGATGATTTTGTTGTTGCTGTGGATACTGTTGGAGCCGGTTTTAACGAAACTGTTCTTTTGGTCAGCGGTTCTTCTGCGAGGCAAACTGCAAGAACGAATCAGAAACCAGTTGATGCGGCAATTGTGGGGATTGTCGATACTGTGAGTTACAAAGAGGAGTAAACAATGAATTTTGATGAAAAAGAACTTAGAAATATTGTCGAAGATGTTGTAAAAAAGATTTCTGTTGGCAATTATAAAGAATCATCCAGTCAGCCTGATATTGCTCAAACTTCGGGAAATAAAACTGTATGTCCGGGTGTTTTTCATTCAATGGAAGATGCTGTTAATGCAGCCTATTTTGCCCAGAAAGACTATATTTTGCTGAGTGTTCAGAAAAGGAAGGAAATTATTTCTTCAGTTAGAACAAAAATGCTTAATAATGTCGAAAAACTTTCAGAGGATGCTGTTAAAGAAACTGGGCTGGGGAGACTTAAAGACAGAATACAGAAAACAATACTTGCAATTAATAAGACTCCGGGAGTAGAAGAAATTGAGCCTCATGCTTACACCGGGGATAAAGGAATGACTCTTGAAGAATGTGCTCCCTTTGGATTAATTGCCTCAATCACTCCTACTACAAATCCTGTAGAAACAATTATAAATAATACTATATCAATGATTTCCGGTGGAAACAGTGTTGTTTTCAATCCTCACCCAAGAGCAAAAAAAGTATGTGCAGAAACTATTAGATTATTAAACGAGGCAGTTTCAACAGTAGGCGGACCTGCTAATCTTGTCACCTCCGTTAATGAACCAACAATTGATTCCGGTATGTTTATGATGAAACATCCGAAGGTTCGTTTAATAACTGTAACAGGCGGGCCTGGTGTTGTGAAGGCTGCTTTTTCCTGTGGGAAAAAGGTTATTGCGGCCGGTCCTGGAAATCCACCCGTGGTTGTTGATGAAAGTGCTGATATCAAAAGGGCGGCACGTGATATTGTTGATGGAGCTTCTTTTGATAATAATGTTTTATGTATTGCTGAAAAAGAAGTTGTAGCTGTAAAAGAAATTTATAGAGAGCTTGTTGATGAAATGCAGAAAAATAATGCTGTTTTAATAATGCCTGATGTGGTAGAAAAACTCTCTAAACTTTTAATAAAACCTGATGGCAGGGTTAATTCCGATTTTGTTGGTAAAGATGCAAGCTATATTCTATCACAAATTGATATGAACGTTCCTGAGGAAACAAGGTTGATAATTTGTGAAACTGATAAAAATCATCCTTTTGCTGTTGAAGAACTTCTTATGCCTGTTTTGCCAGTTATAAGAGCAGATAATGTTGATGAAGCAATTGAAACCGCCTATGAGCTTGAACAGAATAATTTTCATACTGCCCTTATGCATTCTAAAAATGTTGAAAATCTTCATAAAATGGCTGTTAAATCTAATGTAAGTATTTTTGTAAAAAATGCCCCTTCTTATGCTGGCCTTGGTTTTAACGGAGAAGGTCCGGCAACTTATACTATTGCCTCGCCTACAGGTGAAGGAGTAACAACTGCAAAAACTTTTACAAGAATGAGAAGATGTGTACTGGCGGGGTACTTTAGAATTGTCTGAGGATAAATAATGCTTGAAAAAATTTTAGAAGCAGGAATAATAGGAGCCGGCGGGGCTGGTTTTCCTACACATATTAAGCTGAAAGCCGAGGCTGACTTTTTTATTATAAATGCGGCCGAGTGCGAACCTCTGCTTTACTCTGACAGAACCCTCATGCTTCAAAAGCCCGAACAAATTATTAAAGGTATTGAGTTAATAAAAAAAATTATAAAATTTAAAAAGGCTTTTATCGGCATTAAAAAGAAAAATTCTGATTGTGCGGAGCTTTTAAATAAATATAATAAAAGTGATGATATAGAAATAAAAATTTTAAGCGATACATATCCAAGCGGAGATGAACAGGTTTTAATTTATGAAACACTTCATAAAATTGTTCCGGAAAAAGGAATTCCGCTTGATATAAACGTTATTGTAAATAATGTTGAAACTGTATATAGAATATATAATGCGCTTGAAAATAAAGAACCTTTTTCAAAAAGGTTTGTAACAGTAACTGGTGATATAAAAAAGCCTTATGTAGCTGAAATTCCTGTAGGAACTCCATTTAAACATCTTCTAAACATTGCCGGCAATGATTTGAAAGAGGATTATGTTGCTGTTGACGGCGGCCCGATGATGGGTCAGATAAAGAATATTGAAGATAGTTTTGTTACCAGAAAAACAAGCGGTGTTTTGTTTTTAAACAGAAATCATCCCCTTGTGATGAAAAAAAATCAGAATTTAAATTCAATTATTTCTCAGGCTGCTTCTGCCTGCTGTAACTGCATTACCTGTACTGAATTATGTTCCAGATATATGATAGGTCATGATATGCAGCCCCATAAAATTATGAGAGCGATTTTTTCAAAAAATATTAATGCAAAAATTTTTGATCTAGCACATTTATGCAGTGAATGTAATATCTGCGAGCTTTATGCCTGTCCTCTGAATCTTTCTCCTAAAACTGTAAATTCCTATATAAAAAATGAGTATTATAAACAGGGAAAAAAAGTTACCTTTAAACAGAGAGAACTGGTTGCGCCAGAATTTCGCGAGGGACGTAAAATACCTTCTAAACGACTTATTAACCGGCTTGGATTGATTGAATACTATAATAAGAAAGTAGAGTTTATTGAAAAGTTTATTATTCCTGATTTTCTTCAAATAAATCTTGATGATAATATTGGAAAGCCTTCAACCTCTGTGGTAAAAGAAAATCAGTCTGTTTCAAAATTTGATTTAATTGCACAAAATGATGGTGATTTTTCTGCAAATGTTCATATAAATGAAGAAGCTGTAATAAAATCAGTTAGCGATAATAAAATTATAGCCGAGGTTATAAAATGAATTGTATAGGTGTGCTCGAATATAAGAGTATAAGCGCTGGTATTGAAGCCTGTGATATTGCCCTTAAAGCTGGTGAGGTTAAATTAATATACAGTCTTCCTGTTTGTGCTGGTAAATATATGATTGTATTAGGCGGGGAAGTCGGGGATGTAAAAAGTGCTCTGGAAGCTGCCTCCTCAACTGCGCCCATGTTATTGATTGATACAATTTTAATTCCAAATCTGCATAAAGATATTATACCGGCTATGACAGCCTCAACTCAGGTTGAAAAAATTGAAGCGGTTGGTGTTGTTGAAAGTTTTTCGCTTGCCTCGGCCATTTTAAGCGCAGATATTGCTTTAAAGGCTGCAGAGGTGAATATTATTGAAATTAGAATAGCAAAAGGACTTGGCGGAAAAGCTTATTTTATTCTGAGTGGTGAAATAGGGGCAATAAGAGAAAGCTGTAAAGACGCAGTAGCCTATTTAAAAGAAGAGGGATTTCTTGTTTATTATACTGTTTTAGCTAATCCTCATAAGTTTCTGGCAGGGAGTTTATATTAATGAAAATTCTTGTTTATTATATTGTATTAATTATTTCTACCTCTCTTTTTTTGTTTGTTGATAAATCGGCTCAGAATATTTTTTCAGTAATAGCACCACTTTTTGTGCTGATAAGTATATTTTTTATCTTTTATGATATACTTAAAGAGGAAAACAAAAAAAATAACGGAGATAGTTCCAGCTTAAAGGAGAACGGCGATGGATGACATCGAAAGCTTTGAAAACAATACAACAGAAAATCTTAATGATGGCCATAACGAACCTGATAAGTCGGGTTCCGGTATTAAAAATGCTCATTTTATATTAAAGTTTTTTATAAAAGAAGTAAGGGATGAGTTTGAAGGGGCTATGGTTATAATAGGTGATACTAATGAGCCGGGTTTTACTAACGTATCTGTTGTTATTGATAAAAGTCTGAACTTTGATATAAATATTCCATGGGATAAATTTCTTGAAGAAATAAAAATTAAAAAAAAAGAGGTGATTGAAAAAAGCTCCAACTTCCTTGTTTTTTTAAAAAAAATGGAGAGCTTTTTTTCAAAATCCATATCAAAATCCAAAATTGATAAGCTTAAAAAAACTATTGTTACAACAGAAGATGAAACTTTAAGAAATACTCTTATAAAAGCAATGTTTGATGAAGAAATTACAAAAATAATTTCTCATGGTTTTGAAGTTGAAATTGATATGATTGCAGAAGTTAATTATTATCAGTCAGAACAATCAAACTCAGATGAAGAGGGTGGGGATGCTTCAGATTCTCAGGAAGGGGAAAAAGCCGAAGAGTTAATTCTGGATGTTATTCCAATGATTGAACCAAATGGAGGTCTAAAAGCCTCAGAGGTTCAAAATAAAGATAAAATATTTGTAAGAATTGTTGATGATTCAATAATTGGAAAACATATTGCACGTTCTATAACTTCCAGTGATAATCCTGAAGAAGTGCCTGTGATTTCTCCGGTTACAAACGTCGAAAAAAAAATCATTTCCAAGTTCAGAGCATCCTCAGAGGTTATAGAAATAAAAATAAAGCTTGATGAGGGTGTTTATGGTAAGCTTGTTGTTCAAACCGATGTCAGACTGAAAAGAAAGATAGAAGATGATAATGAACCTGAAGATGAACTTCCTGAACCCTTTAATGAAGATGACCCATATTATAACGAGGAAGAATCAGAGGGGAATCTTCTTTCTGTAGTTGTGATAACTTTAATAATATTGTTATTTTTATATTTGATTATTAGATTTCTTGGATAAAACAGTAATTTAAAAAGGTTTTTTAGCAAATATAGAATTTGCGAGATAAAAAAGCGAGGTGGTAAAATAGTATGAAAATTATTATAGCTTCCGATCATGGCGGATTTAACCTTAAAAATCATTTAATAAATTTTTTAAAAGAAAGGGGAAATGAAGTAGTTGATATTGGTTGCGGTTCTGAAAAAACATCTGTTGATTATCCTGATTATGCTTCGGAGTGTGCTTTGAAAGTTGCCAATAGAGAGGCGGATTTTGGCATTATGATAGATGGGGCTGGCATAGGGTCAACAATGGTGGCAAATAAAATTAAAGGAATAAGGGCCGCACTGTGTAATGATTTATACTGCGCCGAGAACGCAAGAGCCCATAACAATGCGAATATGCTGGTTTTAGGAGCCCAGTTAATGGGTAATTCGCTTGCGTCAAAAATTGCTGACAAATTCTTAAACACTTCATTTGAGGGCGGACGTCATAAAAGAAGAGTGGATAAAATAAATCAACACGATAATATCTCTTCTGAAAACGAAAACACCTATGATGACCTTGAAACTCTAATTAGAAATATTGTGCAGAAAGTTTTACTGAATTCCTCTAACAGTAGAGAAGATAAATCTAATGTCCAAGAATACAATGAAAGGGTGCTTACAGAAGATTATTTAAAAAGTATAAAACCTGAGGTTTTAAAGATTTCCTCAAATACTATTATTCTGCCTGTGGCAGCAGATTATATTCGCCAAAAAGGAATTCAAATTATAAAATGAAAATTGCAAAAGTATGTGGAAATATAGTTTCCAGTCATAAGGACGAGGGGTTCAGAGGTAGAAAACTCTTAATTATACAGCCCTGCCTGGCCTCTGGAAAAAAAAGGGGTAATCCTCTTATAGCTACTGATAGTATTGGTGCAGGAAGCGATGAATTAGTGATTTATATAGATTCATCTGAGGCTTGTATTCCTTTTAAAACTGATGTAAAATACGTACCTACAGACGCAACCGTTGTAGGAATTATAGATGAGTTAGATTTTTAAAAAAATTTTGGGAATTAAAAATGATACTTGCAAAAGTAACTGGTAATGTTGTATCTAGCATTAAGAATAAAGAGTTAAGCGGAAAAAAACTCTTGATTGTGCAACCTGTTGACCCTGAAGGAAATATTAAGGGTGGGGAACTTGTTGCAATAGACACGGTGTGTGCAGGAAAAGGAGATACTGTAATTGTTGTTAAGGAAGGTTCTGTTGCACAGCAGATTTTTAACAATAAAAAAATTCCTGTTCATACAGTTATAACTGGAATAGTGGATAAAATTGAATTATCGGAGGAAAAAAGATGAAACAGGCACTTGGAATGATTGAAACAAAAGGACTTGTAGGAATGGTTGAGGCATCTGATGCAATGGTAAAAGCCGCTAATGTAACCTTAACTGGATATGAAAAAGTAGGAGGCTCTTATGTTACCACAATGGTCAGGGGTGATGTAGGTGCGGTAAAAGCTGCTGTGGAAGCCGGAGCACAGGCGGCAGCACGTGTTGGTGAACTTGTATCTACACATGTTATTCCATCGCCTCATGAAGATATTGAAGCCATAGTAAAAAAATAAAATATAAGATAATGGAGTAAAAAATGTCTGATTATAATGAACTTGTTGAGATTATTACAAGGGAAGTTTTAAATAAAGTAGGTGATTTTAATAATTCCTGTGATTATTCTCAGAAAAGTTTAAATGATAAAAAAATATCAGAAAATAAAAATAATGAGGTGTTGACGCCACAGAAACTTGCCCGGTATATTGACCATACTCTTTTAAAACCTGATTCTGAAGAAGAGGCTGTTTTAAAATTATGCAAAGAAGCACTTGAATATAATTTTGCCTCTGTATGTATAAATCCATGCTGGGTTAATAAGTGTTTTATGCTTTTAAAAGATTCAGATGTTAAAGTTTGTACTGTTATAGGTTTTCCTCTTGGGGCTACTTATACTGATGTTAAAGTTGCAGAGACTAAAAAGGCTATAAGTGAGGGCGCAGGAGAAATTGACATGGTTATTAATATTGGTTTTTTAAAAAGCAGGAAATATCAGGAAGTTAAAGAGGATATTAGACAGGTAAAAAAAGCCTGTAAGGATACACTGTTAAAAGTAATTATAGAAACCTGCCTGTTAACTTCTGATGAAAAAATCAAGGCCTGTGAACTTGCTAGAGAGGCTGGGGCTGATTATGTTAAAACCTCAACTGGAATGAGTGTTTCAGGAGCAACAGTTGAAGATATTGCACTCATGAGAAGAATTGTTGGTGAAAAAATGGGGGTAAAAGCCTCTGGCGGAGTAAGAGATTATGATGGTGCAAAAAAAATGATAAGGGCTGGTGCCAGCAGAATAGGAGCATCTTCATCCGTTTCTATTATTAAAGGTCAGTATGTACACACGGGTTATTAATTATGAAATTGACCAAGAGCCAGATACTCAATCTCTTTGATTTTCTGGTTTCTAAAACTTTGTATTTAGGGTCAAACCTGGATAAAAGAGTTGAAGAAGCTATAAAATATAAAGAAGATTCCCTTGAGCTGCTTCCATTTCAGGTTGATAAAATAGATGAAATATTAAAGAGGGCAAGATTAAAATTCAGCGTGCTTTTAGGGTATCCCCTTGGTATAGAAAGTGTTCAAAGTAAAAAAGCTGAAATATTAAGACTTCAGGAAAATAATATTGATGAATTTATATTAATGCCCAATCTTGCCATGATTAAAAGTGACAATTTTGAGTATATTTCAGAAGAGATTAAATCATTAAAAGAAGTTTCTAAAATACCTTTAAAAGTTGTTGTCACCTCAATAATGCTTACCAGGGAAGAAATTAATAAGCTAGGCAGTATAACTGAAAAAAATGGTGTTATTTTAATAAATTCATATGAGAATATAAAACAGGAAAAATCAGATAAAGGCACCAAATTTGTTAAGTCTGGAAATTTTAAAAATAAAATATTAAAGCTGCGCTTAACAGAAAGAGTTGTTGAAGAGGTGGCTCAGGATAATTTTGATAATATTTTTTGTGGAAGAAATTTATCTGTAAATCAAATGCTTCAAAATCGTGCTTATGAGTATGGTGCTTTTGATGCTTTAAATAAAATAATTATTTCACCCGGAAGTTTTTCTTCGCTTATTTCAAGTTCGGGAGGCACCAGCATTGCTTTCAGGTCTCCACTTACCGAAAAATTAAAGGTTATTGAAATAATGGGTAATTTTGGGGAAAAACTCTCAAGCCTGGGGATAAAATCAATTATTATTGATGAAATTTCTAAAGACCCTGTATTTATTTATTTTTCTAATAATAAAGTGGAGTTTATACCCGCCTCTGATTATATTCAAACCGGTACAAAAGAAATGTTTAAAAGACTTAAAAATGATTTTGGTTCAGAGATTGGTATAATTGGGATTGGTCCTTCGGGCGAGGAAAAACTTTTATGTTCAACTCTTGTAGCCTCAAATTCTAATGGTGAACCTGACGTTATTCCTGCCAGAGGGGGTGGAATAGGAGCCGTGCTTGGAACAAAAAATGTAAAGGGAATAATAGTTGATAAAGTATCTGAAGGAAAAACCCTTAATAAAAAACTAAATAAAGCTTTTAATCATTTTGAAGAACTTCTTCTTGAAAATACTGTTACAGGGAGAATGCTTTCTCAATTTTCAACCCTTGGTTTTTTGCCTGTTGTAAATAAACTTGAGGGCTTGTGTGGTAATAATTTTCGTATTGATAAATTAGAAGTTTCAGAATTAAACAAATTAAATAAACAGATAAAACAAAATTTTGAATTTGGTAAAAAATGTCAGAGTTGTGTAATAAAGTGTTTTAATAAAAATAAAAAAACACATAGAAATATAAGTTTTATAGATTTTGCCTCATTAGGTATAATGAATAAAATTTTTGATATGGATGATTTTGCTCTGCTTCATGACTGGTGCCTTGATTATGGAGTTGATCCCCTGGAAACTGGTGGCGCTATCTCAATAGCAAGAGAGGCAAAAGTTATACCGGAAACATTTTCTGCTGAGGAACTCATTAGTTTACTAAAAAAATCTGACTGGAAAAGCAGGACAATTTTTCAGGGTGGTAATATTTCAATGAAGACTTTTGCAGTTTCCCGTGCACCTGTTTTAAATAATGAAGTTATTCTCCCCTATAATAATGAAAATATGATTTTAATGAAAGAGGCTGGAAATTATTCTGGTGGAATGGATGAGGGAATAAATTATTCTCTTGCATATTATCTTGTTTATGGAAAAGGTGAAGTTAGTAAGGAAAATATTTCCGATATTAATCGAAATTTAATATATATGGGGGCCCTGCTTAATACACTAGGTATTTGTCATTATGCTAAACCGGCCTTTTTAAAAAACCAGAAAATATTATCGGGGCTTGTAAATATTATAAATGAAATTTTTGATGCCCGTATTTTACCTGCAGATTTACTTAAATTATCAAGGCAGGTTATAAAAAACGAAGAAAAATTTAATATAAAAAGCTAAGATTAAGTATGCGGAGGAGTTGTATGAAGAGAGCAATTTTAATTGTATTAGATAGTGCTGGAGTTGGTTATATGCCCGATGCCCGAAAATACGGGGACTATGGTGCTGATACACTTGGAAATATAGATAAAAATATAAAAATAAAACTTCCTAATATGGAAAAGCTGGGCCTGGGATGTTTAAAAGAATTTAATAATATAAAATGTAATAAAAATCCTGAAGGAAATTTTGGTAAAATGGCAGAAAAATCTAAGGGAAAAGATACAATAACTGGTCACTGGGAAATTGCGGGGCTGGTTCTTGACCGTGCTTTTCCGGTTTATCCAGAGGGTTTTCCAAAAGAAGTTATAAATAAGTTTAAAAAAGTAACTGGTTATGACATAATTGGAAACTATGCGTCTTCAGGTACAGTAATACTTGAAAAGCTTGGAAAAAAACACTTGGAAAGCAAAAAACCAATAGTTTATACTTCGGCCGACAGCGTTTTTCAAATAGCCGCCCATGAAAAAATAATTCCCGTAAAAGAGCTTTATGATATATGTGAAAAAGCAAGAGAAATTCTTATATCACCGCATAATGTTGGAAGAGTTATTGCAAGACCTTTTGTTGGTGACGAACAAAATGGCTTTAAAAGAACAACAAATAGAAAAGATTTTCCCATAAAGCCACATTACAGTATGCTTGATTGTTTAAAAGAAAATAATCTCGAGGTTGTAGGAGTTGGTAAAATTGAAGATATCTACTGCGGACAGGGATTAACTGAATCTCTTGGGCATAACGAAAATAACTATGATGGTATGATTAAAACTTTAAACTATATAAAAAAAAATAATTTTAACGGACTGCTATTCTTAAATCTTGTTGATTTTGATATGAAATACGGTCATAGAAATGATATCGAGGGTTATGCAAATGCTCTTGAAGAGTTTGATAATTTTTTACCTCAGTTAATTAATAATATAAGTGATGACGATATATTAATTATTACTGCAGATCATGGATGTGATCCATCATTTAAAGGAACAGACCATACAAGAGAGTATGTACCTCTGCTTGTTTATGGAAAGAGATTGAAAAAAGGGATAAATCTTGGCATAAGAAGCAGTTTTGCTGATGCAGGCGCCACTGTACTTGATTATTTTGGTTTAGATTCTGTATCGGGACAATCATTTTTAGAGGAGCTTAAGGGAGATGCCAGAATTTAAGGAAATTGTTAACTCGTTAAACAGCCGGAGCATAAAAGAAAAAATTCAGGCTGTAAAAGACCTTGGGGAAAGCGGTGATGAACGTGCTGTTGAGTATCTTCTTAATAACCTTCCGGAGCTGCATTCTGAACTCAGGCTTAATATTGTGAGGGCTCTTGCTAAATTAAAAAACAAAAGGGCAAGCGGACCGTTAATAATGGTTTATGATGAAACGCCGAGCTCGACTCTTAAAAGAGAGATTATAATTGCCCTTCTTGCCCTCGAAGACGAGAAATGTTTCAGTAAATTAATGGAAATCGCGTCATCAAAAGATGAGGATTTATATTTAAGAATTTTTATTTTAAAAGAAATCAGAAAACTTGGAAAAAAAGATTCTCCTGAAATAATTAACACAACTGTACAACTGCTTAACGATAATAATATAGAAATCAAAAAAAATGCTCTTTTGATTGTTATTGAGTATGAAATTCAAAACATTCAGAATTATCTTCTGCCTTTAATCAAGGAAGCTGACATTGATATTAGAAGCAATGCTCTTAAACATTTATATAAAATGGAAGGTGAAAACGTCGTAGGCAAAATTATTAATATTTTATCTTCTGATAAAGTTGATGATAAAAATAAAGAAAGAATTGTTGAAATTTTATGGTTGATAAAAAGCTCTAAAATTCAGGAACTGCTTGAAAAGCTTGTTGTCTGTAATATAGAAAAAATAAGAAGAAATGCTGTAATTTCACTTTCTCATTTTAATTATCCAGAAGTTACCGAAGTTATTGCAAAAAGATTGAACGATGAATCAGCAGAAGTTAAAAAAGCCGCATTGATGGCTCTGGCACAGATGAACGGCAGAGAATATATGAAAAAAATTCTACCTCTTCTTATGGACAAAGATGAAAAAGTAAGAAAAGAAGCAGCATTAACAATTGAAAATTTAATTTCAGAAAAAGAACTGTCTAAACTCGAACCTCTGCTGAGAAATCCTAATGATAAAATTGTAGAAGGTGTTTTAAATATTTTTGCCTCAAAAAAATATTTTCCAGATAATTTTTATTCTTTAGTCGATGATTTTATAAAAATTGATAATGAAACTATTCAAAAAAAGATTGTTGATATTTTATCTGTGATTAAGGATAGAAAATCTTATGATTTTTTAATTTCAATTTATAACAAAGTAGAGGAAAATATAAAAGTTGAAATTCTTTATAAAATAAAAAATTATGACAGTTTATTTAAAGAAATTGTTCCAGTTATATTTGATTATTATAAAAAAGAAGAATCGCCTAAACTACGTTCAATTATTACCGATATTATTGCGCAGGGAAAAGATAAGGAAAGCGGAGAGCTTCTGATGTATATAGTAAAAAAAGAAACTGACTCAAGAACAAGAAGTAACGCTATTGAGGCTCTTGAAAATTATGAAAATATTTTAGATGAAGTTGAGCTTGTAAACACTATTATGCCGGCTTTAAAAGATAAAAACAACAGGGTTAAGGCAAATGCAGCCAAAGCCCTGTGGAAATTCGGTGGGTTGAGAATGGTTGCCATGCTAAATGATATGTTAAAATCTGAAGGTCGATGGGAAAGGGCGAGCGCGTGTTTTGTGCTGGGGGAAATCGCCTCGGTTCAAGTTGTTCCAATACTGGAAAGTGCATTAAAAGACCCAGAGGATGTTGTTAGGGCAAATGCTGTTAAAGCTCTTGGTAAATGTGGAGAGGACAAGGTCATTGAGGATATTATTCAGAATTATAATAAAGAGACAGAAGTGGTGAAGCAGGCCCTTATTTTTTCACTTAGATTTATAAGAAATGAAAAATACATGGATTTTATACTGGAAAAATTAGAGGATAAAAATGAAAATATTGCAACTGAGGCCGCATTTACTTTTAATTTAATTTTAAAGAAAGAACCAGCCTGGCTTGAAAAAATATCTGATTCTATTGAAAAAATAAACTCCGATGTTATAAAAGTTTTAATTAATGGAATAGGGCAGATACATAATCATAAAGCGCTTGAACTACTGGAAAGATTAAGTTATCACAGCGATATAGAGGTTGCCAGCGGAGCACTGACTAATTATAAAAAGGTGGAAAACATTGTTTTCAAAGGTTTTTAAATTATTTTTAATAATAGTTTTAATGTTTTTTTCTGTTTCCTGTCGAAGACCTTCATTAAACCGTAAAAAGGCTTCTTCAACGGATAGAGAGCAATATCATATTGTTCAGAGCGGAGAAACACTTTATCAAATAGCCCGAAATTATAACGTATCTTTAAATCAGATAACAAAACTTAATTCTATTTCTAATCCTGATGTAATAGAAACAGGAGATAAAATTTTATTATTGTCAGCTTCAGAGGTTACTGATGAAAAAAATATTTCTAATAAGTCATTTTCAGTTTCAACTGAAAAAGATTCAAAAAAACCAAAATCAATAGAGAAAAATGTAGAAGTAACAGCGCGTCAGAATGATAGCCAAGTTACTTCTGGTAGTAAAGAGGTTTTTTTAATTAATCCTTTAGAAAATGGGCATTTAAAATACAAATTTGGTGATTTGAAAAACGGTATAAGGGTTGAGGGTATGGAGTTCACAATCGATAAAGAGCTTAATGTGTTGGCCGCAGATTCTGGTGATGTTGTTTATGTAGATAATAATCCCTCAAATAGAATTATAATTATAGAGCATGAAAACAATTATTATACAGTTTATTCAAATATTAGCTCATCAAGCGTGAAAATGGGAGACGTTGTTGCTCAAAAAGATATTATAGGCAGCGTAAAAAGTGATGATAGATTTTACTTTGAGCTCAGAAAATTCATTGAAGGTGGAAGCCCGCAGGCACTTAATCCTCAAAAATACATGCGCTAATTCTAAATAAATTTAATTTGACTTTTTTTAAAAAACAGCTATATTTATATTAACTGAATAATTCAACCAGGAGGGCTTATGTACAATATTGGGGAAATATCTGGAGAAATTTGGAACTTTCTGAACAGTTCCGGAAGAACTCAGTTTAAAAAAGTAAAAGAAGGTGTTATGACTAATTTTGATAACCTGCCAATGAAAGATCAGAGGTTCGCTATGGCTATTGGCTGGCTTGCAAGAGAAGAAAAACTTAATTTTATTGAGGAAGGCACAGGTAAGAGATATAGGCTTTATTTAGAGTTAAGAGATTAAATGAATTTTTTATTAACAAATGATGATGGAATAAACAGTGATGGTATAAAAACTCTTGCCATGAAACTGTCTGAAGTGGGTAAAGTTTTTGTTTTTGCACCTGACAGGGAAAAAAGTGCCTGTTCGGGGGCTATGACTTTAGGTACGGAAATTAATGTTAATAAAATAGAATCAAATATTAAAAATACATGTTTTTATTCTGTTGAAAATGGATTTCCTGCTGACTGTGCCAAACTTGGTATATACTTTATAAGAGAGGTTTTTTTTGAAAATGTCGATTATTTAGTTTCTGGAATTAATCATGGTGAAAATACTGGTATTGATATAAGATATTCTGGCACTGTGGGTGCGGCTTTTGAGGGAGTTTCTCAAGATATTCCGAGTTTTGCCCTATCTCTTGCTTTTTATGAAAAAATTGATTGTCAAAGTGGGTTTAACGCTGCAGCTGACTTTTTTATTTCATTTTTTAAAAATAATAAAAATTTAATACAGAAATTTTCAAAATTAAACTATCTATTTAATATTAACTATCCAAACTTTAACGCAACAATGGATTATAAGTTTACTTATCCGGCTCAATTTTTATATAAGGAAAAATATGATAAAATATCTATAGGGAAATCTTATAAAGTGAAATTAACCGGTATAAGGGAGTTTGATAATAATAATCAGGAAAAAACAGATTTAGGTACTTTGGTTAATGGCAGGGCCTCTGTCAGTCTAATTAAACCGGAGTTTGTGTATGAAAAATTTTAAGGGTTTTACTCTTGTTGAGGTGCTTGTTGTAGTTGTTATAGTCGCAATTCTTGTAACTTTTGCAGTTTCTGAAACATCTGGAAGCAGGCGGAGAGCTGAGGAAACAAGCTCTAAAGTTAATGAAAACAGAACAGAAGGAATTATAAATAATATTAAACTGGTTATTGATGAATATTTAATGGATTCTAAAAACACACGTCATCAGGATGATAGATTTTCTTTTGATAATTTAAATGATCCTGAACTTGCAGAAGAGTTTGATATAAACCATCTGCTTCATTATGATTATATAGAGGATGAGCGTGACATTCGTTCGGCCTGGGGCGATTTATTTGAGATTAAGCGTGTAGATGATGGAGATATTACAAACTTTTATCTAATTTATAAAATATATAAAACCAGAGATCGTCAAAATTATATAGAAAGGGAAGTTTTTATTGGGGCACATAGAAATGATTAACCTTAAAAAAAGAGGAATTACCCTTGTCGAGCTTATGATTGTAATGGCTATACTTTCTATTCTTGTTGTTGTGGGAATGCCCTATTACACCAGTTATATTGAGGATACAAAAAGGGCAAAAACCGAAATGATAATTGACAGCTTAAAAACAACGGTGGAACTTTATAAAATGGACGCGGCAAATAGAAGAAAGTTTGTTGATAGAATGAATCTGGATAATACTGTTGGTGGAAATACAGAAGAGTTCAGCCTTCAAGACCTTGAAAAGTTTGGTTATCTCCAGGACCCTGATCTGCTTGAAACAGCATGGGGAGAGCCTTTTTCTATTATTAGAAAAGAAAGAGAAGAAGATGTATTTTCTGTCTTTTTAATTTATAATGTACACTATGGTGATTCTGCCGAAACCAGGGAGGTTTTTCTTGCTTCTCAGGGGTATTAAAAGAGGAATAACTTTGGTTGAAATTCTTATTACCCTTGTGGTTATCGTTATATTGATTACTTCAATTTACAATGTGTATGATTCAGTTGTATTAAATGCCCGCATAAAACGTATGCATTCAGATATGGAAACTTTAAAAAACGAAGTGTTAAAATTTCGTATAAAATATTCAAGATATCCTGTTTCTCTTACAGAACTTGAGGGGGAATTTCTGCTGGAAATACCAGAGCATCCGGCTGATGGTTATTATTATTTTTCAATTTTCTCAGCTTCCTCCGGTGAGAGGGCTGCTTATATTATGAGTGAAACTGAGGATAATCCTGATTTTGAAAATCAATTACTTGTCGGACCTGTCAGATAGTCTGGAATTCATATTTTCCGAATGTTCAGAAATTGACTCTATTAATTCTTCTATAAGCTTATTTGTTTTAAAAAAATTTTTATTTTCAATTTCTTTTAACTCTTCCACATAATTAATATTATTTTCAGTCCAGAAGTTAAAGTAAATTTTGAGTGTTTTAATATAATGATTTGAAAAGTTCTGATATATCGGGCTGCTATAATCTTTTTCAATATGATTAAAGTGGGTTTCAATTACATTTAAATCTGATGCCCTTCTAAGTTTAAGTCGGCATGTTATTTTTCCTATATATGCATCAGGAAGCGGAGTGGCTTTTGAAAAGTAATCTAATGCTTTTTCATATAATTTATTGTTGAGG
>JBNJGP010000048.1:0-20740 GCA_051747805.1 Candidatus Muiribacteriota bacterium | reverse complement strand
TCTAATTTATAATTGCTTTTGCGGTCACCGCTTCTATCGGCTTTTGTCTGCTCCTATCGTCTCACCTCTCACTTCTCACCTCTCACGGCTCCTATCCTCTCACTTCTAACCTCTCACGGCTCTCATCTGCTACTCTAAATGAAATGTAATATAAGCAAAATAACAATGAAAACACCGGTGGTTACTATAATAATATAGTTTAAGTCAAAATCCGTTTTCTTTGTTTCTTTATTCTCAAGTAGATAATCAGAACTTAAATTCTCGAGTATAGCTTTATTATCACCATAATTTTTTATCAGTTTTTTAAAAACCTCATCACTTTTTATAGAATAACTTATTCTTTTATCATATGAAAATTCAATATGAGAAAGTTTTTTATAAATTTTACCGAGATAAAACAGGGCCCATGATGTATCATCGCGATTATTTTTTAATTGAAGCACCTCTTCAAAATAAAAAAGAGCCTCAGAATACTTTTTATTATTATAGAGTTTTTTACCAATTTTAATAATCTCGTTTGAGCATTCCAGAGCAAGTTTATTTGTTTTAAATTTTGAGGCAATCTCTTTGAAAATTAAAAAAGCACTTTTGTTATAATTCTCTTCTGAAAGAAATCTACCTGCATTAAATTTAATTTGAATACAATCTTTTTTTGTCTCAAACTTGGTAAAAAGTTCTGTATAAATCTCAACAGCTTTGGCAGTATTTTCCTTTATGTGATAGATTCTACCAAGCTCATAAAGAATACGTACCCGGGTATGCTCATCAGAAAAAGCACCAGACAACCTTGAATATAATTTAATAGCTTCATCAAATTCCTGCTCCTGACAAAAAAAATCAGATAATTTAAATAAATATTCTTTTGCCATTTCTTCCTGTGGATATTTTTGTAAAAAAAATATTAAATGTTCACGAAACTCTTTTAAAAATTCAATTTTTTTATTTTTTTCTTCCCACTCTGTATTTAAATAAATTTTTTCGAGATTATGAGTAAAAAAGCAAAGCCCTTTTATTTCCCAGCGTGTATTTGAAAAGCTTTTCAAAAGATTCTTTAAAAGTTTTTTATTAATATCATAATCGTTATAAAGTCCTGTATTGTAAATAAGCTCACATAGAAAAAATGGTTTCACAAAATAATCAGAGGAAACACTGTCTAAAAAATATATAAATTTTTCTATAAACTGTTTTGTCCACTGCTGAATTTGATAATTATTTTCAAGATAATAATAAAGTTCTTCAAGCAGCACAATATCAAAGGATTTATCGTGAAAAATTAATTTTTCAAGTTCATATAGATTTTTTTCATCAGGTTTTTTTTTATAAAATTTTTCTATATAGCGGTTAAAATTCTGCGCCTGATTTAAAAGATAATTAAGATGGGCAAGACAGAGGCAATTTTCAGGGGTTTCTCCGGCAGAATAATCAATTTCTTCAAGTGTGCTTATAAGCTCAAATAGAATCTTTTTTCTCATTATCTTCCCTGTCATCTTGATATTTTTTACTTAGAAGTTTTTCAAGTCTGCTGGCCTTTACTTTATCTGTTTCTTTATAAATTTTAAGTTTCTCATTTAAAGTCTGTTTTTCAAGAGTATCATCATCTGAATACTCAAAAACTTTATCATAATAATATACTGCCCTGTCAAGTATATTAAAAGCACTGTAACATGCTCCCAGCTGAAAAGCGGCCAGAGCTTTCAGTTTCCCGCTTTCAAGCGTTTCATAAACTAGTTGGGCATACTCATACGATGAAATTATATCACCCATACACATATATGTATAGCTTAAATGTAAATACTTTATAATACGTAGTTCTTTTTCAAGATAAAAATCCCTGGAGGCCTGAAAGTTGTGGGCAGCCTCTTTATAATTCTGACTCTCATAATAAAATTTCCCCTTAATAAAATATGCATAACCACTGTATGGGGAGGAGGGAAACTCTTTTAAAAAATAATCTGCTTTTTCATAAACCTCTGAAAGATGAGCATTTGAAACATTTTCTTTAAGTTTACCAAAAAGATTAATTTCTTCCTGATTTTTTAATTCAAGTCTATTTTTAAAATTCAAAAAAGTGTATGTAATATAAAAAAAAGAAGATAAAACTAATATAAATAAAATAAAATTTTTGAAATTTAATTTATATTTTTTTTTTACTTTTGTCATAATTTCAAAACCAGTTATTTAAAATAGATGCCGGGTCAAGCCCGGCATGACATTTTTATTAAATTAAGTTAAATATGTATGTTTATTCTTAAAAAACAAACTTGCTTACCCTATCTGGTCTCTATAGGTATATTATAATCAGGCTGAACAGCAGGAACGTTTCTGTTATCTCTAAAAATAGCCGTATCTCCATCCCCTACTGGATTAATTGCGTCCCAGTTTAAACGAATATATAAATCAGTTCTTCTGATTTCATAGTCATTTGCTCGTAAATTAATTTCAAAAGTAATTGATGTATTATCATCACTAATATCAACAATTTCAAAATCCGGACTCCCAGGAAATGATTCTCCTGTAGTACTTTCAATATAACCTGTATAAGATGTATCATGATTATAATCTTCGTCAAACCCCCATAAAAAAAGTTCCTGCCCAGTTCCGGCTCGGTCAGCCAGCGGATTTTTAATACCTGTCTGAGCGTCATTCAGCGAATTAGCCGAAGCTCCTTCTAAACCATACGTATCAGAAATAATAAAATATGTATTAGCACCGCTGGCAACTGGAGTCCCCTGTTGAGTATCTCCTGCACTTATACTTGACAATGTTCCGTCCGCAAATGGTTTGGTAAAATAAATTGTAAATCTATCCTGATGTCCAAACCTGCGATTTCCCGTTCTATCTAAAGTCATACGTGCTCTTTGAATTTGAAGTCTTGGTTTATAAAACACTTGAATATTATCAAGATTTTCAAGTGAAGTTGCATCATTAATCGGATTAGTCGGATCATTTATGTCCACAGCGCTTATAGCCTCATCTGTAGGTTCTCCTGATGGTCCTCTTGAAATAATAACCCCATCATCTGGTAAAATAATATAATCATTTCCCCATGGATCAGGGTCAATTTCCTGAATATAAGATGGCACCAGCCAGCTTAAAGACTCAAGCTCCCTGTCCTCTGATGCATTATAACGCACAATTGCATCTCTTAAAGTTGCTAAACTTCTTTCAGCATTACTGATTCTTGCATTTTCAATCATCTCCCCTAACTGTGGCAGAAGTGCTGCTACAAGGATTCCAATAATTGCAACAACAATCATAATTTCAACAAGCGAAAATCCTTTTTTAAACATGTTCCCTCCAAATTATTTTTTTATAAATTTGATAAATCTTCTCTTTTAACGGCTGAAATAATACTTTCACCGCCTAAAATTATACAGTTAAATTCAACTTTTCCCTTTAATATATTATTATTATTATTCTTGTTGTCAAGTTTAATTATATATTTTCCCGGCGGCAACAGAAAATGCGACTGCCCCCCGGTAACTTTATAAAGCGGAGTATCACGATGTAAATATCTACCTGTATATTCATCATAAATACTAACATTTAATCCGCTAAGTTCACGGTCTGAAAAAAGTGTTTGTTCTTTTCTTAAGGTGATTCTACCAAACTTATAGTCTCTGGTCAATCTGCGGCCTTTTTTAATTTCTACAACATCTTTTGTTAATACTCTGTTTCCCTGCTTTATATTTAAATTATATACTCCTTCAAGAATATCCTGAGTTATTTTATTTGTTCCTTTTCCATCAAGCGTGGATAAAAATTCATATTTTCTCTTACCGTCAAGACTTTCAAGCTCAACTTTAAGCTGTATAAACTGATTATCTGCCTCGGTTGTCCATACAAGCATTTTTAATTCTGGAGAAAACATTACTGATTTTTTCCGCATTTTCTCATACTCATCCGGAGTTCTCTCGAAATACTCATCAAAATAATACTGCTTTAAATCAAATACACCGCTGCCGTTTTGAATATTACCACTATCCACTACCTGTCCGTTAACAAGTATCTGAAAATTTCCGTCAATTAATTTATTATTCCTGTCTGTTGCAAGAATTGTTACTTTAGGCATTGTCTCCATAAGCTGAAGTACCTCGTCCCTTTTTGAAACATCGGGGCTTGAGTAGGGTTCCCCTTCTCTTATATAACTTTTTTCCTCTGAGTCTTTCTCACCTTTTTTACTTACCTCTATTTCAACAATCCTTTTACCATCATACCAGTCTTTAAATGGACTTGTATGGGTTAAATTAATATCCTGATTAAAAGAATCTGTAATATTTGAATATATTTTTTCATACATGGAATATGAAGGATTATTATAAAAATGTCCATTAGTTTTTTCGGTTAAATGCTTCATATAATTTTCTTCTACTCTATTACCATACGAAATTACATGTACTGGAATTTCCATATGACGGGCTTTATTTATTACATCATCAAGGTCCTTTTTTGAATATTGACCAGAACCAATATATGATTCATCAATTCCATCAGAAAATAAAACTATACCAGTATATTCTTTTTGTTTCTGCTCTAAATCCTCAAGCACCTCATAAAGTGTGTCATAAAGGGCTGTTCTACCCTCTGCCTTTAAATCCTGATAACTTCTTTCTATTAGCGATATGTTTGAAGTCCAGTCCTGAAGTTTAAACTTACGTCTGTCAAAAGAATATAATTTTAGTTTATCTTTTTCCTTCACCTGCTCTAAAAATGTATTCATACCAAGTTTCTGTCTTTCAAAATAATCTAACATTGAGTTAGATTTATCTTTTATCAATACAAGCGACAGAGGTATCTGGGCATTTTCAAGCGAAAAAGGAACCTGGGTTTTTACCCATACCTTAACATCCTCAGGATAAATGTCTGGAATATGTATTCCTTCATGCTCAACATCAATAACAGAATTTACTACAGGATAATTATGTGTTTTAAGTTCTTTGTAATCAAGTTTTAAACAAAATGAAATAATTGAAAAAATAATTAAAAACAAAGTAAAAAAAATATGTTTTTTATTTGCAAATCGTGAAATTAATCTATGTAAATCCAATATAAATTCCTCCTATTTTATTTTCAGCTTTTTTGAGAAATATAGATTCAAAGGCTCTGAATCAATTATTCCCATATAATTGATTGCATAAATAAAATAAAAAATTTCTTCATAGTTCATATCGGAAATTCTTAAACAAACATCAAATATATTTACATTTGTATAGGTGCTAATATCAATATTAAATTCGTTTTTTAAAATTTTTAAAACTTTTTCCATTTTATTAAAATATTCTTTTATAAAAAGTATAAGGTTTTCGATTTTTTTATTAAAAATTATTCTGAATTTTTCATTAATAAACTCCATTTTAACCATTCCCAGCTCTTCTAATTTGAAAAGCCAGAAAAAGGCAGAAGCCTCAAAGTCAAAATGGTTTTGGTTGAATTCTTTTTTACCAAATACCCTAATTTCATCAAATGAATTGAAATATTCAAGCATTTCAATAATTGAAAGTAGGTTTTTATACAATGCTTTTTCAGAGGCTGCGCTTTCTTTATTAAGTTGAACTTTAAAAGAATAGTTTATTTTCACTCCTTTAGAATAAAGATACAAAAGAAGCTCGAAATAATTTATCTCTTTATTTCTTAACTGCCGCACAATAATTTTTTTATTTTTAAAATTAAACCAGAAAAGGTCCATTACAAGCTCTTTAAAAAATGGGGTGAGTACGTTTAAATTAAAATCGGGTTTGGTGCTGAAAAAGTAATCATAATTAAACTTTTTCATAAGAAAAGCTTCAATATTATTTTCATCTTTTTCAAACAGTATTTTTTTTAGCTGTTCATAACTGATAATTTTATAATCAGGCTTATCAATAATTTTTCGTGCATGAAAGAATTTGGCCTCCATTTTATAATCAATTAATGGTTTTTTGCTATCTTTTATTATAAACTTTATATGGTCTTTAAAATATTTTCCTTCTTTCTGGGTACAAAAAACAAAAGAGGTTCTGAACTTATCTGGAAAAAGCTCTTTATTTGTAGAAAAAACAATTTTATAAAAACCATTTTTTATCCCCCTTACCTTTGTTTCATAATCTTCAATTCTGTCATCATAGGACAAAAGACAAACGGGAAATCCATTTTTTTTGAGCTTCTCTATGAGTTTCACAGGAAGTATTTTTTTATTAATATAAAAAATTGTCTTTCCAATAAAAGCAAGTTCAAAAATTAAATCTGAAATATCTTCTGAAAGAATCTCAAGGCAGTTTTCCCTGTATACCTGCTTTAAAGTGCTTCTATATTTTTTTTGTATATATTCTAACTTTAAAAAATTTGACACATCCTGCTCTTTTATTATCTGATATATATTAGAATAATAATCAAGATATGGCTCAACATTAGGACTTGAGGAATTTTTAACGAGCTGATAATAAAAGAATTTTTCAAAAACTAAAACTTCTTCCTTATGTCTTGGAAGATTAAAGTTTAACTTCTGTTTATTTATTTTAAAAACTTCTTTTAAAATTGAAAAACTTTTATGTAAAGCATAATTATTGTTTAAAAAAATTTTTTTTGTAAACTTTTTCAAACAATTTTCTCTTGTATTATAAAAAATATAGTTAGAGGAAGAAACTTTAATCCAGAAATCTCCGGAATTATTTATTATTTTTTCTATTTTCTTTATATATTTGTACAATCCGTTTCTGAAAAAATTAAGCTCAACTATATGAAGTTTATATTTATTAAGATAGGACTCAACATTATAGAGATTTTCTTTTAATAAATCGCCATAAGAATAAAATCTTTTAAAATAAGTTTTTATTTCAGGCGAACTCTCAAAAAGCTCTCTTGCCGAAATTGTTTCAAAACCAGATTCCAGACTGGAAATTTCATAAATTCTTTTAGTTAATCTATCAATCTTTATTATACTTTCTTTAAGCTTCCTGTAAAAATTAAAAGCCTGTGAATTATTTTTTAAATTAATTTCAAAATACAGTTCCATTTTATTTAAAAAAAGAGAAAATTTTTTAATATTTAAATATTCTGCAGAAAAAATATCCTGTATAAGTTCAGGGGTTAAATATATCAGGGCTGATTCAATTTTCTCCTCAAAAAAAGAAAGGTTCTGACAGTCAGTTAAAATTATACGGTTTTTAAATATATTTCTTTTAACCAGCTGAAAATAACATTTCTCATAATAGGGACATTCAAGCTGCAGGCAATTATCATCGGAGGCGCATAAATAGTTTTTATACTCATCTGAAAGGTTTGTTTCTGCAAGAAGTCCAGTAAAAGTATTTGAAAGCCAGAAAACAATATCAGATAATGTTTCTTCTTTAATTTTAAAAATTTCTCTCAACTTATAGAGACAAATATAATTCCCGCCAAAATAGATAAAGTTATTATAATTTAAATATTTTTTTCTCAATTTTTCATAAGAACTGCCCTGGGGGAGAATAAATAAAAACTTGTTTGAATACTTTTTTAATAAAGTGTAAATAAGCTCATTAAAGTTTTCGTGTTCAGGTGCCTCAAAATAAATGTTCTTCTCTTTTAAAAATTCTCTATCGCAAAACTCATCGAAAATAAATTCATTATTTTTAATTATTTCCTTTCTTATAGAATGATGCTCTAAAAAATCTTCGATATTAAAAGTGGTTAATTTTGTATTTAAAAATCTTTTTATAAAAAAATAAAACTCCCTCTGTTTTTCCCTAGCCATATGAATATAGGCCTGAAAAACTTTTTCATTCTCTCTGAAATAATCAATAACCTGTTTTATAATATCTTCAAGTTCATTAACATTCTCAGGGTTTTTAAAACAAACCGGAATATTTTTTATAATTTTTTCAATATAAAAAACTTTGTTTGAAGTATTAATTTGAGTTGAAAAATTTTCATTCCAGCCTATAAGAAAAAGGTCCTCGTTAAAGCTTAAAAAATTGTTTATTATTTCTTTATCAGTGCTGATAACTTTATCAAGCGTAATAAATTCACATTTGGTTATTGCCTCAAACTTGTCTCCTTTTTTAAAAATCATGCCATAAATTAATTCTTTATCAACATTTTTAAATCTTTTTATATGTCTGCGATATTTTTCAGGATCTTTCTCATAATCCATATATTTTAAAAAAAGAGAAATTTTGCCTGTTTTTAAATAGATTTCAGATAATACTGCAGAAAGTTCACTTCTAGTAAAAACCTGACTGTCTATAAGATTCAGGCATAATTTTTCTGCCCGGATATAATCTCTGTATTCAAGAAGAACTTCTAAATATTTCTGTATGAACTTTTTATCAAAATAATTATTTTCAATTAATATTTCAAAGCAAGTTCTAGCCTTTGAAAGTTTTTTTAACTGAAGAAAAAGTGAACCTAGTCTATATTTAATTTTAAGGTCTCCGGGAAATAATTTTTCGCGATTTTGAAGAAGTTTTTCTAAAGCCTCATAATTAGAGGTGTTTTCATAAATAAAAGATAGATGTTCAAAAGCTATTTCATTTTCAGGCTCTTTGAAAATAAGTTTTTCAAAATTAAGCCGCGCCTTTTCATAATCACCGGTTGTTTCTGCAAGTAATCCTCTGTATTTATAATTATCTAATTCATCATGTGTTTTTAAATCCTCGTAAATATCAAGAAATTCCTCACACTTCCCATATTTTTTAGTATAGTAATAAAGTTTTACAAGTTCTAAAACAATCGGGGGCTGCTGTGAATAATTATGATAAATGTTTTCATAAACACTCAGGGATTTTTCAAGTTTATTGAATTTAAAAGCAGCCTGTGCTAACTCAATTAAATAATCTTTCTCAGTTTTAAGCTCAAGCGCCTTTTCTATATATTCCAGTCCGGCAGGATTTTCTTTTGCCAGATAAAGGCGTCCAAGTTCTATATAATATTCAGGAATCTCAAGATTCTGTACTTTTTTAATTTCTGAAAATGCCCTGTTATATTGTCCAGTATGTCTTAGACATACTGCGAATTTAATCCGGGTTTTATCCTCTATTCCTTCCTCTTTTAGGAGGTTTTCATACTTGGGTATTGCCTTTTTAAAATTAAAATTATTAAAATAATACTCTGCCTTTATTTTTAATATTAAATTCTGGAGTTTTGTTCCAAATATTTTATCTATTAAATTAATAAAATTCATATTTATCCTTTATGATAAGGATGATTATTAAAAATAGCCATTCCCCTGTAAATCTGCTCTAAAATTAAAATTCTAAATAACTGATGCGGAAATACAAGATTTGAGATAGAAAAAATTTTATCTGCCTCTTTTTTAATTATTTCTCCCACACCATTATCCCCGCCAATTATAAACTGCACCCTGGCATGTTTTGAAAAAATTTTAAAAAAACAATTATCTTTTTTCATCTCAAAACCGTCAGGTGAAAAAAGAATTTTAAAATAATCACTTTTTAAATTTTTTATTATATTATAATCAAGCTCTTTCTCTTTTTTCCCTTTAATTTCAATTATTTTCAGGTTTATAAACTGCCGGCATCTTTTTTCATAAAAATCACACAGAAGTTCAAACTCTTTTTTAAGCTTTCCGGCACAGATTAATTCAACTTTCATTCAACAACACTCTGAACGGGAACCCAGCCCTCATCGCCAAGATTATTTAAATATACTCTGAAATAATCATTTTTTCTTTCAAAAATAAAAATTTCCTCATCTTTTGGCACATATTTAACTATTTCATCACCTGTGGCACTTTTTGTCAGGGGAGTTAAATCCATTAAAATTTTCCCTCTTCTCTCGCGACTGATATATCTTGCGTACACATAACCCTCACGCTGGGAAAGAAAACTTATAAAATACCACTCACCATGTTTTTCAAGTATTTTTACACGAGTTCTACGTCGTGCAATTGCCCTTCGTTTACTTTCAACGGTGGGTTCTCTTCTAACATTAACATTATCACCAGTAACCTCACCCATCAGCTCATCAAAATTCTGAGTATAATCAATAAACACCTCTTTTGTATCAAAATCAAAAATCAGTTCTTCATCTTCTTCCTCAACTATTTCTAAATAATCTTCATGAATGTACCCTTTCATTGGCGGGAGAGATATTTCAAGCCAGGTATCTGAGGAATGACTGGTAATTGATAAAACATCGCCGATTTTCACTGTTTCAATAACAGGATATTGAGTTGAGGGACCGCTTCTTAGATTTAATCTGTTAATATTCACAACGCCGGTATTAAGTTGAGAAATTTCTGAAAAATTCTTCCTGAACTCTATTTTATACGAATGTAGAATTTGACAGAAAAAAGTAATTATAATTAAGGTATAAATTCTTTTTTTCATAACATCTCCATTTATTTTGAAAACTCAAGTTTCAGCTTATTATAAATTTCATCTGGAGTTTCTATTGTTATTTTTGCTCCTGATAAAATATCTACAAAACCAAGTTCATTTTCAAACCTGGGTACAATATGCATATGCAGATGCTTTATACTTGCACCGCCGGCATTTCCAACATTAAATCCTATATTAAATCCCCCAGGAGAATAAACTGTTTCAAGAATTTTTAAACATTTTTTTTTCAGCTCAAAAAACTCAAAATAATTTTTTTGCTCAAACTCATCAAATGATTCTATATGATTTTTTGGGAAAATCATTATATGCCCCGGGTTATATGGGTATAAATTTACTGATACAATAAAGTTTTCGCTTCTATAGACATCATATTTTTTCACTTCATCAAGATTATCCCTAATTGCACACAGAATGCAGGGCGATTTATCCCTTTTTTCTTTTTCCCGGATATATTTTCTTTTATCTGGCACAAATAAATGTCTGGAAAACATTCTATATTAACCTTCACCTATTTTTTTATATATTTCATAGCATTTTTCAAAATTCTGACAATACGTACAGCAGTTTCTTTCAAGATTACTTTCTCCTCTAAACCAGTTAATTCGGCATAATTTGAAATTTTCACATCTCGAACAGCAATACCAGTTCATATTTGTGAGATTTTTTCTTTTTATATCCTCAATTAAAGTTGCAAGAGCTACAATGTTTTCAGGTTTGTTGCGATTTTCAGGCTCCATTAACTCATAAAATTTTTTAACCTCTTCATCTGTTCCATAAAGATGAACAATAAAAAGTTCTTCTAAAAATAATGGATAATATTTTCCAAGCGGCATTCTCCTACCTCTTATTAATTTTTTCTATTTATAAAATTTTCTTCAATAAGTAACCATAAATTTATACTCTCAATAAAACTTAAGACTATTAAAAATCTACTCTATTGTCAACATTAAGAATCAATATCGGGGATTTATCAATCAAAATTTACATTCCATTTAATATTATGCTCAGATAAGGTGACTTCGGGAACTTTTTCGATAGAGGAAAGAATTTTATCATAATCTTTTCCCTCATACATCAAAATAGAAAGACTTCCCAAAAACCCATCATTATATTCTTTTAAATTTTTTTTAAAAAAGTCAAAATCTCTTTCCTCTAATTTGCTGACTATCTTTTCTTTTGAATACTCAGGTAGTCTTAACTCTTTATTATACCTTGAAATAGTATATTGAAATTCTCCATGAACTTTATGAAGCGCCTTCATTTCAAAAATATCCTCAAAAAAAATAAGTTCAATATTTTCAAAAATGAGTTTTTTATTAAAAATAAAAGAATACTCCTTTCCATTTAAAAGCCTGAGACTGTTTTCTGATTCGGCCTCTTTGAAAACGGGTTTTTTTTCATTTTTTGAGTCTAAAATATATAAAATATTATTTTCTAAATATAGATAATTAACTACATTTTTTTTTTCTCTACCCTTATACTCAGGAATAACATCGTCCTCAGTTAAGTAATAAATAGTATTGTCCATTCCTTTTAAATATTTAGAAGCAAAAGTCTGGGATATATTTTCTTTTTGAATACAACCATAAAGGCAAAAAATTAAAAAAAATAAAAGAATTATATATTTAATGCTAATTTTCTTCATAATATTTAATAAGTATAGAGGCTGTTTCTTTAGACTTCAAATTAAAGAGAAATTTCTGAATCAACTTCTGGCAGTAAGGAAAATAATCAGCTATCAGCATAAAATATTTAAGCGCTTCTTTTTCTGGCAGGAATTTTATACTTTCGCATAACTGTAAAATATCATTACTGGAGAGTTCAACCTGTCCAGCCTCTAAAATATTATCCAGATATTCCTTTTTAAAAATACCAGCAAGAACTGTAATATTCAACGCTTTAATTTTATAAAAAAAGTCAAAATCCTCATTTTTGAGTATATTAAGGGCATATGACTGAATGATCTCATCATCATAATAAGTTATAATGTTGTTTAAAAGCTCTTTTGAAATTTTTTCAGATTTTTCTTTTTTACTGAGTTTTTCCAGAAAAAACATTTTTCTATCATTTGATTTCCCAAGAGAAAGCGCTTTTAAAATATTTTCCTTGATATTTTCAGTTGTATTATTATATGTTGCCGCAAGAAAATTCAAAGCCTGATCATATTCTCCAAGTGCGAGAACAGCAATTTCTCTTACAGACATAGATTTATATTTGGCACATTCAAGCAGAAAAGAAAAGTTCTGTTCATTTCTTGGTATATATTTTATTATTGCAATTTTTATATAATCATATTTTATGTACAAAAAATGACTTGAGAATTTAAAGGAAAGCATTCCCAAAATATCGAGATACTCAGAGATTATTTTTATATCAACTTCACGGAAAAGAAAGGGCTTAAACTCTCTCATGAAAATTTTCTCAAGCAACCCTCTGAAATAATCAATTTCTCCATCCTCGACATCTTTAAAAAAACTGTCAAAAAACCTGTGATCAACAAAAATTCTGTTTTCTTTAAAAAAAGTTTTTAAATCCTGTATAAATTTATTGCGGTCAATTCCTTTTTTAAAATTTTTAAAAATAAAAAGATTCAAATTGTTATTTCTAATTTTATATATTGTATTAACAAAGTTTTTCACCTTGAATATATTTAACTTCTGTTTTATTATTTCCCTCGCAGATGCATCGGGACACATTATAAGCATATTCATAACAGAATCTTTTACCTGAGGAAAATAAAATGGATGAATATTTTTCCAGACCTCTGTAAGTTTAACAAGTAATTTTTTATCATAAAACGTAATTGCTTTAACCGCAGAAAGTTTAACAAGTTCCTCGCTTGAATCTAGCTTATCTCCAATTAAATTAACAATATTTTTTTTTGTATTAAGACTTAATTCACCAGTTAACATCATTTTGCCAAGTTTTGCCAGTGAGGCTATTTCAATTGTAGGATTTTTTGAATATGCTTTTATTAGAAGAAGCTCAAAGAATTTTTCGCTGTTAATTCCATTTATTATTGCAATCTGAACAAGCTCATTTTCTTTTTTTATGTAATTTTTTAAAACTTCTTTAGTTTTTCCGCCACCGATGGAGGCAAGTTTTTCAAGCATTAAAGGCTTTATTTCATCGTCAACCTCTTTAAGCTCAGATAAAATAACCTGAATAAACTCTTCGCCTTTTAAAGCAGGAGTTAAAATTTTAGCTGTTTTATAATTTTTCAGATAATTATTTTTTTCTTTTAAAAAAAAATCTTTTGCCATTTCAGGTGAAATTAAAAAAATAATTTTTAAAATTCTTGCCCTGAGTACAAGCTCTTTTTCCTGTTCATAAAGCTTTATAAAAAATTCAGGCTGAATTTTATTTATAATATGTGACTTTGACAGCACTTTAAGAATAAAAGCTTTAATATCATTTTCACTGTTTTGAATAGTTGTTTTTAAAAAATCAATAACTTCGCCATACTGATATGATGATAATGCTTCAAGTATTAAATGTTTTCTACTCATAATATACTCTTTTTATGTTTTTTAAGCTTTCCTTTTAATTTTAATATTGCCCTGGAATGAATCTGAGACACTCTTGATTCAGTTAAATCAAGCGTCAAAGCAATTTCTTTAAGAGTAAACTCATTATAATAATATAATGTAACAACTAATTTTTCATTATATACCAGCGAGTTAACAGCATCAACAATAATTTTTTTTATCCCTTCTCTTTCGGCCTCTCTTAAAGGGTCAAGAGCCTTCTGATCCTTTAAAAAAGGGGCTTTATCAGAATCATCGGTTGAGGAGGCAAAAAATTCTTCAATAGAAAGTAGCATCGCCCTTTTATTTTCTGAATAAATTTTTTCCAGCTCTTTTACGCTTATTCCCATCTTCTGAGCAATCTCATACTCATTGGCATCTCTGCCAAGACTCTGTTGAAGTTCCATAATTATTTTTTCAAGTTCTTTGCTTTTAGCTCTTACAGTGCGTGGTGCCCAGTCCAGCTTCCTTAATCCATCATAAATAGAACCAGAAATTCTTCGTCTGGCATAAAAATCAAATTTTACATTTAACTCTGGTCTATACTTCTCAATTGCATCAATTAATCCAAAAACACCATAGCTTATAAGATCGTTTATATCAACATGCGAAGGAAGATTCATTGCAATTCTTCCGGCAATTTTTTTTACAAGAGGAGCATAATTTTCTATTAGTTTTTTTTTATCACTTTTTGATTTTCTTTTTAAAAGCTGACTGAAATTTTCCATTTTTTATCCTTTAACAAAAGTTTATTTCTTATATAAGATAAAATCCCGGCCCGTCATACAGAAAAAATCATCCCTTATATTTTTTTCTATACTTACATGCTTAATTTTACCGTTTAAATACTTATTATAAAAAATATTTTTTTCTTCTAGACTATTTTCTTTAATATCAATTAATTCATCAGGTAATTTTTCGGTATTCTGAGATTTTATATTAATAGTCTCCATATTAAACTTTTTATTTAACCATTGAAATTTTCCCTCTTTTTCAGTCTGAAATTCCCCGTTAATAAAAATTTTCTGATACTTTAGCCCTTTATCAAAACCATAATAAATATCTTTATAATCAATAAAATAAATATGGGCAAATTCTTCCTCAAGTTTTTTAATATAATTAATATCAGAAACAAAAATAGAGGAAAATTTATTATCAATTTTTTCAAAAGTACAGCTGTAAAAGGTAGAATCAAAAAATTTCATTCCCGGCCATATAATCAGGGATTTTTTATTAATAAGCTCTCTTATTTTTATGTTTAAACATAAAATATCTCTTATATCCCAGAATTTGAAATAGTAGTAATTATGCTTTAAACTATAGAGATAATTAAGACTTTTTGAAAAATCCAGAAACATCTCTTTGGAGTTTACAAAAAAACCAGTATTTTCCTTTAAAACAGAGGAAAAAATTCTGTCAGCATTATTACTTTTTATTATATAATTATCTTTTATTTCATCTGTTCTTTTTTTATTTATGATTTCAATGTTTTTATATTTTGCTTCCATAAGTTTATAAAAATTTTCATCAAACTCATTATCCTCTTTTATACTAATTTGAACTTGATTAAATTTTTTTACATAATAAATAAAAAGCTCATTGTCATAATAAATAAGAGCAAAATTATCTCCTTTATAAATACTTGAAATAACTTCAAAAAATTTTTCAATAAAAAATTTATACCATTTAAAAAAATCAATAGTAAAAGAATCTTCGTTTATTAAAATATTTATTATTTTATATAATTTTTCTGTTAATTTATCATAATTTAATAGCAGCCTGGAAATAATTATATTCAACTTTTTATTTGAATTTAAATTATAAAAAAACCTGTTTTTATAAAGATTTAATAAGGATAACAGGTTATTCATATCATCAGCAATTTTAAAATTAAAATTATTAAAACTTTTAATTAACTCTGAAATTTCTTTGTTATATTTAAAATAACGCTCTGTTTCATTAAAAATTTCACATGAAGTTTTTTGATAATTTATTAATGTTTCCAGAGGAAAAAAATTCATTTTTTCAAGTATATGATTTTTAATATCCCTGTTTATACGATTAATTCTGATTTTTGTAAAATTATTCTGAAGTAAATTAAAATACTGGGCATTGTTAACACTTAAATTATTATTAAAAAGATTTTCTCTTATTTCACAGCAGTATGAACAATCAAAAAAGAAAGAGCAGTTAATGTTATGAAGAAAAAAATTAATATATCTATGATTAAAAGTATTTAAATTATCATTTTTTTTTATTTTTTGCGGAAGTTTACCAGGAAATACATTCCAGAAACATATCAGAAAAAACTCGTTTTTCCCCTCAAAATCCTTTGAAAGCCTTATAAATTCCTTGAAAAAATCAAGCTTCATATTACAGAATATTTTTTTTTCTTCAACAACCTCCCCCGCAATTTGAACTTCAAGGTCAGAAGAATGAGATTTTTGTTTTTTTACTGGGGGATAGGTAATCTCGAGGTGTTCAGAGGACATTTCAAAATAATCAATTAAATTTGAATCAAAAATATCAAGCTCCAGAAAAAAAGCCTTCTGTCGTTTATTTAAATTTTTAATATTATTTTTTAAAAGGGGAAATTCTTTTTTAATATTATCAAAGAAAAAATCATTTCTAATTTTTTTATAAAAAACAAAAAGCATTAAATTTAAATTATAAACAGTTTCTGTAAAATATTTTAATTTGGCAGAATAATCATTTTTCTCTGTGTAAAGAAATATAAAATCTATTTTATCTATAAAATAACTGTTATCGAAGCTGGTATTATTTATCCTATTTAAAAATAAGTCTCCGCGGAATATATAAATATTGAATTTTTTATTTGAAGTTTCTTTTAAAAAATAAACAAGCCTACCATTTTTATTATTTTTTATTTCTCTAATATCATAATCTTGACAAAGGCCCTTTTTTTCCCATAAATATAAAAAATTTTTAAAATTACCGCATAAAAACAAAGCCTGATAGGTAATTTGAAGGGTTTTTATATCAAAGACTGGATAATTCTGTATATATTTTTTAGTTTCAACAGAAAGTTCATGAAGTATTTTTTCATCAATTAAAATACTGAGATAAATTTGTAATACCTCGTTGTTAAAACCATATTTTTTAAGGTATTTACAGCAATATTCACAGCTTAATTTCTTTTTATCAATTTTAAAATTTATTTTTATAAGCTCTTCAAGAACTTCTTTATTTTTGGAAAATAACCACGTTATTTTTAAAATCTTTAACGCCTCATTATTTAAGTTCTGCCTTATATATATTTTAGATAAAAGCAGTCTGGATTTTATGCTGAAGGGTTTATTTTTCCGGTATATTTCGAGATATTCAGAGGCCTCATCAATATCATTACATTGAAAACTCGCATTTGCAAGAATATAAAAATTCTCAAGCGCCAGTTTATGTTTTGGAATTTTTAAAAGATCATTTTTTACTAGTCTAAACTCTTTAAGCTCATTATTTATTTCTGCCCTTATCTGAAATATTTCAAAATTCTGATTTCCAAATTTTTCAATAAAATGCATACACTTATTAAGGGCTTTTTTTAACTCTCTCTTTTTCTTATATATTTTAATTTCAAGCATGAAAATCTCAGAATTAATATTTTCTGTTTTGTTGAAAAGCTCTTTTAATATCTGCAGAGCCTCATCAAGTTTCTGACAATTAAAGAAAATTTCGGCCCTTAAGTATTTCGCCTTAGTAGAATTTTCATCAAGTTTTTCGAGCTTATCTACAAGTTTTGAAGCCTCATTAAATTTTTTTTTGGAGATGAAAATTTTTATAATCTGGCTTAATAAATCCCTGTTATATAGGTTCAAAGAAACCGCGGTATTTAAATCGCTCAATCCAGTAAAAAACATATTTTTTTTATAAAAATTCATTCCTCTGAAAAAATATGCATAGGGGTTTTTTTTATTTTCTTTTATTACTTTGTTTAACCATATTATTGACTCATCATATCTTTTTAAATAATAAAGAATTATCGCGGCCCAGAATTTAAACCCTCTATAATTAAAAGTTTCTGGATTGTTATTAATAGTTTCATAAGCATGTTCATATTTTTTGTTTTCAATCAGTTTCTGAATATTTGCACAGTAGCTTAATGGAATATTTTTTATTAATGGAATATAATAGTTATCTTCATCCATAATACTCCGCATTAATATGCCCTCATCAGAGTGACTGGCTTTTTTTAAATAATTAAATATTATTTTTTTTTCTCTATATAAAAGATTGGATTTAATTTTTTTTAAATTATTCATAACATTACAGTTTTCTGTCCATTTATCGCATTCATCCAGTGAATGGAAACAGAATGGAAGATTACTTTTATTTTTTCGTAAAATATAATACTGGGCAATTTCTAAATCGACGTTATATTTACTGGATTTTTTCAATTTTTTAAGATAAAAATAAACTTTTTTCCAGTCAAACTCCATAAAGCTTTTATAAAAAGAATGTTTAAAGAAAATTTTTATAAAAATATAATAATATTTTTCTTTAAGCTCATGTGATAATTTTTCTGGAAAAACCCTGGATATTAGAAAATAAGCAGTGTCATAAGGAAATGAAAAAGGAGTATTTTTTTTTGGATTATTTAAAAAAAACTGAGTACAGTATAAAAAAGAGTTATCATCAGGCAAAAGACGTAAAATATCCTCAACAACAGGCTTGAATTTGAGATTGAATTCCTGATTTTTCTCAAGATAAGATGCCAGAAATTTAATAAGTGTTTTAAACTCCTGATTATTTTTTTCCTTTTTTTCAAAAAGATTATATGCATTTAAAAAAATATGAATATTTTCACTGGAAATTTTATTGTTAACCTGAAGTACATTTACCAGAAATTTTGTGTTTTCTATGTCTTTAGGGTCCAGCTTATATAGCGTGGTATAGGTTTCTACAGCTTTTTCATCTTTTTCATTATTGTTTCTTTTTATCTGTGCCAGAACAGTTAAATAATCTATGTGTTTCGTTTTCTGATATAGATTATAAATAATATCGTGAGAAAATTTATCATGTATTTTATTTTTTTTAATGATTTTAAAAAGAACAGGTAAAATTTTTTTATCATTATTATTAAAATAATAATACTTTAACAATGGATAAAAAATTTTTCTGTGACAATATTTTTTTTTAATTATAATATTCACATAATCTATTATAAGTCGGTTGATTTCTTTTTTGTCTTTTTCTGAAAGACTTTCTTTCAGTTCTGGATTTTGTGCATTATCGGATTTTATACTGTTGTAAAACAAGTTTAATCCAATTGTAACAAATTTCAGATTAAAATATTTGAATTTAAATAGTTTTTTCAAAGTATAAGCGTTTATTTCTGTTTTTTTTCTGTTATTTAAACAAAACCGTATAAAAATAGGAAGGTCTTTTTTTGTAATGTCGTCCCCTTCCATAATTCTCTGGGCATATTTATTTAACCATTTCTGATCATAAGGATATTTTAAAAGATAAGTCTGAAAAACCAATCTGTCATAGAAGTTCTTTTCATCAAATATTTTTTTAATTTTTAAAAACTGAGGCTCAAAATAAGGAAGAAATTTTCTGTATTTAATTATAAAATGGATAAATTCCTCTTTTTTATCAAGTTCAAATAAAATAATTAATTTAAACTTCAGTGCCTCTATAAAAAATTTTTTATATATAAAATAGGAAAAAAAAGTTGCGGAGTTTTTAATAATTATATTTACAAAAGGTAATGCTTTCTGATATTGATTATTATTAATTAGACTTTTTATAAAAATTAAATTTTCTCTATAATCTTTAGAATTCACCTGGCTCTATTCCTGTTTCCATTGATAACTCTTTTTCAAAATAAGTGGCGAGTCGGGAAAAAAGCAGCTCTTTTTTTTCGGCAAGTACTTTTTCAAAATAAGTTCCTGCAAATTCGGGTTTATTCATTCCTATAAGACTTAAAGCAGCGTAGTAATTAGAATATGGATGTAAAGGGTCAATTTTTAATGCTTTTTTTGAATATTTATATGAAAAAATATAATTTTTCTGATGAAAGTAAGTTATCGCAATACCGTTTAATGGAACCGGATTAAGCGAAAACTGCTTTAATGATTTATTAAAAAAAAACCGCGCCTCTTTATACTGTTTTTTTCCAGATAAAGCATTACCAATATTTAAATTAATAAAGAAATTATCAAGTTTTTTTTCATCTTTTAAAAATCTAAAAATCTTCAAAGCATTGTTGTAACGACCATTATTTAAATCATTACAACCTTTTTTTATCTTTTTTCTATTTATTAAATAACTGATTATTGAAAACATTGTAAGATCATCTTATCATATAAAAATAGTTTAGGCAATTCAAAATTTAATTTCTGCACATTTATTAAAATCTTTTACTGGTAAATCCTATAAACAAAAACAATAAGAAAAACCCTTAAAAAATTACTGATATTTTTTTATTTGTCAACAGGTTAATTTTTAAAAATAATATTAATAAAGGCAGCTTAATTTTTTTCCGATAATTATAAATATGAAAAACATAAAAAGAGACTTATTAATTTTGGCTATTGCCCTGTTCAGTTTACTTCATGGGTGTTTATCCTCAGATATAAACCAGTATTCTAATAGCAACAAAACACAATTTGATGTTTTTGAAAGTACCTCTATAAAAAATTCTTTAAATCAAATTTTTTCATTAATAAACCGCGGGAAATACAGTCAGGCTGTTAGACATCTTGAAATATTTTCGCCTGATAAATTGAGCCCAGAAGAACTAAAGCTTTATAATCTTGCAACAGGTATTGTTCACCTCAACAATAAATTATATGAAAAAGCATTAGATTACTTTTCAAAAGCCACTCCGCTTCCTGATGCATATATAGGAAAAATAACATGCCGACTTAAACT
>JBNJGP010000047.1:0-20849 GCA_051747805.1 Candidatus Muiribacteriota bacterium | reverse complement strand
TGTGCGGAACTCTACTTATTCCATATTGTTTAATAACATTATAATCTTTATCAATTACACTTTCAAGTTTAATATTATTTCCCTTGAAAAAAGTTTCAATAGCATGAAAATCTTCATCTGCATTTACGGCAATAATAATAGTGTTTTCTAGATGCTGTTGAATTTCTGAGTAAGTGGGCATTCTTCTCTGACACGACCCACACCAGCTTGCATAAAAGACAAGGGCCACATGTTTTGTCTGCAACTGTTTGCTCAGGCTGAAATCCTCTTCTCTATCATAAAATGGTAAAGTAAAATCATATTCATCTATTGTTAGTTGCTCTGCTTTTATGGTTGATATTAATATTAAAAACATTAAAAATATTATTGTGATTGTTTTTTTCATAATTTTACCTCTCTTTCTTATTTATGTTGAGACTTCAGGATTTTTTCAAATTAAACTCTATCTCTTAAGTAGTATAATGAAAATTCTAAAAAAAATCAAGTATAATCTGAAAAAAGTATATAAAGAAAGAAAGGTGCGCCTAAAAAAGCGGTTACTATACCTACGGGAAGCTGACTGCCGGGAAATATTCCTCTTGACAAAGCGTCACAAAAAGAAAGAAAGGCTCCGCCCCCAAAAACACAGCCAAGAGCAAGTTTTAAATGATTAATCCTGAAAAACTTTTTAACAATATGAGGAACCATAAGTCCTACAAAAGATATGGGTCCGCATAAGGCTGTAACACTTCCAACTGCTATGCTTACAAGTATTAACAGATTTCTTTCAACCTTTAAAGTATCCACCCCTCTGCTTTTTGCAATTTCTTCCCCAAAGAGCATTATATCAAGCTCTCTGTAATAATATAAAATACCAGAAATTATTAGTATAAAGAAAATAAAAAGCCTTAAAACTGGGTCAAAACTGACAGTGTCAAGTGAACCCATTGTCCACCGTGCCAATCTGAAAGAAATAGATAAATCACCTACATACTGTAAAAAAAGCACAATACTTGAGGCCAGGAAGTTGAAGGCAACCCCGGCAAGAAGCATTACATAACTTCTATCTGCCTTTTTCAATCTTATAATTGTAAATATAAAAAAAACGGAAAGAAGCGCACCGCCAAAAGCTCCAAGCATTAAGAAACTTATTCCAAACAATACTCCCGTAACACCGGCTTTCATCATAGAGGCGGCTCCCAGAGCAGCTCCTGATGCAGTTCCGAGTGTAAAGGGTGAGGCAAGAGGGTTTTGAAAAAGTGTTTGAAAACACAGGCCGGCAAGTGCAAGAATAGCTCCAGATATAAATCCAAGTAACACTCTGGATAATCGCATATTCAAAAAAATCTGCAGCTGTCTTTCATCGTTAAGGTCATATTTTTCGCCTGGATAAAGGCTAAAAAAAACAATAAGCAAAGAAACAGCACAAAAAATTATTAATTTTAAATTATTCTTTCGGGGTAACATATATAATTATCCTGTTTTTTTTCAATATGAAAGTTAATATCAAATATTTTATTTAATTTTTCTTTTTCTGTAAATTCTTTTTTAGAACCGGCATATAATATTTCACCATCTTTTAATGATGTAATATAATGGGCTGAGTTCAATACCTGTGTTATATGATGAGTTACAATAATAATTGTTTTTTTTAGGCTTGAAAGTTTATTAAGTAATATAAAAAATTCATGTTCTGCTCCCGGATCAAGAAATGCTGTGGGCTCATCAAGAATCCATAAAGGACTTTCCTGCACCAGTGCGCCTGCTAGCATTATTTTCTGAAATTCTCCGCCAGAAAGAAGGCGACAGTTAGAATTGATAAAATCCTGCATTCCAACAGTTTCAAGAGAGTATTGAATATATTTTTGTGCTTTATTAACCCTGTCTCCATATGCATATCTTGAAAAAAAGAGAAAATCTCTGACTGAGATATCATAATTAATATTAGTTTTCTGTGGAATATAAGTTAATTCTCTGGCCAGTTCCTTTGTTGAAAATGATTTGATTTTTTTGTTTTTTAAAAAAATTTCACCTTCCCAGTCATTGATTATTCCCGATATACATTTCAGAAGGGTTGATTTTCCAGAGCCATTTTTCCCAATTATTGAGTTTATTTTTCCGGTTTCAAAATGAAGTGAAATATTTTTTATTATTTTTTTATAACTTAATTTTTTTATATTAATCAAAAAGTTTTGCCTCTAAACTTTAAAATAATTGAAGATTTTCACATTCCGGCATATCTTCAAGACATTTTTTTTCTCTTAAAAGAGCCAGTACATTTTTATTAAGGCCACATCTGGAGGTGAGCTCGGCCTGTGTTTTAAAAACTCTTTTTTCTCTTTCAGAACATATTTTGGCAGCAGCCTTTTCTCCAAGTCCCTCAAGTGAAATCAGGGGACATCTTAACCCATTTTCTCCCTGAAGTAAATACTTTTCATAATCTGAATTATATATATCAACTTCATAAAACTCAATTCCTTTATCCATAGCCTCAACAGCTACCTCAAGATATGAAAGAAGATTTTTATCAGTTTGACTCGGGTCTTTTAATGTTTTCAACATATTAATTCTATCCTGAGCATATTTTTTTCCCTGAACAAGCTCTTTTGAAGTAATACCGTTAAAGGTTCTTATACTGAAATAAGTTGCATAAAACTCTCTAGGATAATTAACTTTAAACCAGGCAATTCTATAGGCCATTACAACGTAGGCAACAGCATGCGCTTTTGGAAACATATATTTTATCTTTTTACATGAATCAATATACCACTGAGGCACTTTATTTTTTTTCATTGCCTCTTCCCACTCAGGTTTTAGCCCTTTACCCTTTCTTACAAACTCCATTATATCAAAACTCATTTTTTTAGGAAGCCCTTTATTTATTAAAAAGTTCATTATGTCATCACGAACCGAAATAACGTTTTCCAGGTCTGCCTTATTCTCTCTTATCAAATCCTGGGCGTTATTTGTCCATACATCAGTTCCATGAGACAGCCCCGAAATTCTAATAAGCTCAGTAAACTTTGTTGGGTTAGTATCTTCAAGCATTCTTTTAACAAAATTAGTTCCAAACTCAGGTATGGCATTCGAGTTGACCTCGGTAAAAAGCTTCATGGTCTCTTTATCGTCAAGCGGAATATCATTTATATTAACGCCTGTCAGCTTCTGAAGATGCTTAATAATTGTAGGGTCATCATGACCTAACATATCAAGTTTAACAAGCTGTGAATCCATAACATGGTAGTCAAAGTGAGTGGTTGTAACACCGCTGTTTTTTTTATTTGCCGGAAAGTTTACTGGTGAAAAATCATATATTTCTTTATCTCGTGGTACTACAATAACACCGCCGGGATGCTGTCCTGTTGTTTTTTTTACTCCCTCTATACCTTTAATAATACGTTTTTCTTCACTTTTCTTTAAATCTGAAGCATTTTCCTCGTCACCTGAAATTTTTTCTACATATTTTTTCAAGTACATTTTCCCCTGACCTGCTTTTAATCCAGAAATAGTTCCCGCTTTATAGGTATGAGAGCTGCCAAAATATTCCTCAACCCACTTATGAATTATAGACTGATATTCACCTGAAAAGTTCAAGTCAATATCAGGTACTTTATCCCCGGAAAACCCCATAAATACCTGAAAAGGAATGTTAAAACCATCTTTTTTAAGTTCGTGATTACATTCTGGACAATTTCTGGAATCTAAATCAACTCCCACAATATCAATATCTGTAAAAAACTCAGAATATTTACAGTTTGAGCATACATAATGCGGTGGCAGGGGATTAACTTCAGTAATATTTGAGAACCTTGCAACTGCCGAAGAACCCACAGAACCTCTTGAGCCAACAAGATATCCATCCTGCAGTGACTGTTTAACAAGAAGATGAGCTAAATAAAATAAGGTTGAAAATTTATATTTGACTATTGAATCAAGTTCAATTTCCAGTCTGTTTTTAACAACTTCCGGGATGGGATTTCCATAAATTTTTTCAGCATTTGAATAAACCATATTTATAAGTTTTTCTTCGGCATCTTCAATTGTGGGCGGATAAAATCCATCCGGTATAGGTTTGAATTCTTCAATCATATCGGCAACTTTTAAACTATTTTCAACAACAACTTCATAGGCTTTATCTTCGCCTAAATAACTGAACTCCTCTAACATTTCATCAGTTGTTCTTAAATAAAGGCCCGGCTGATTCATAAAATCATCAAACCCTTTAAAAGCCTGTAAAACTTTTCTGTATTCAGCATCGGCTGGTTCTATAAAATGGCTGTCACAAGTTGCAACAACCGGCTTATTATATTTCTGACCAAGTTTTACTATTTCCTGATTCAGTTTTTTAAGGTCTTCTTTTGTGTTCACAATACCTTTTTTTATCATAAAAAAGTTGTTTGTTAATGGTTGGATTTCAAGAAAATCATATCTTCTGACAATTTCAGCCACTTCTTTATCTTTCTTTTTGTTAAGTAATGCCTGAAAAACTTCCCCTCTTTCGCAGGCAGAACCTAAAACAAGACCTTCCCTGTATTTTTGAAGCAACTCCAGGGGAATAAGCGGTTTATAGTAAAAATAATAAAGATGAGAATATGAAACTAATTTATAGAGATTTTTTCTTCCTGTTTCATTTGCAGCTATAATAATTATATGATGGGTTTTATTTTTATATTTTTTATCATTGTATTTTTCTTTTTCTGCGGCAAATAAATAACCTTCCATTCCAAGAAGTGGTTTTATATTATTTTTTTTACAGGAAGCATAAAAACTGGGAAACCCTTGTACAACACCATGGTCAGTAATTGCAAGCGCTTTATGCCCCCATCTTGCAGCCATTTCAACAACCTCGTTTATCCCCGAGGTTGCATCGTCCATTGACATTTTCGTATGCAGATGAAGCTCTACCCTTTTGTTTTCGCAGGTATCTTTTCTGAAAACTGGTACGTCTTCTTCAAAAGTATCAAGAATTAAAATATTTTCCTGTAAAAATTTATCATAGGAAATTCTACCCTTAAACTTTAAAAAATCTCCAGTTTTAAATAATTTTTTTTCCTCTTTCAGAAAAGCCTTTACATAAATTGACTGCGTGCTGTCAACTACAACACATGAGTGAATAAATTTATTATTTCTTATTGGAATAATATCCTCATAATCAATTACCTTTGCAGAAATTTCAACGCAGTCATCAATTTGTGCTCTGTTTATATTACATCTTATATAGTTTCTGTTCTTTCTCCACCTTCCCGCATAAACTTTATCTTTTTTAACTTCTTTTTTTACTGGTTTCTTTTTCTGTATTAATATTTCAGGTTTTGAATTATCCACTTGTGGAATATCTAACTCACAATAATTAAATTTTACTTTATAATTTAGGCTGCTGTTTATTTTTTTCATTTCTAGATTAACTACTCTCGATATTTCTTCTGAAAAACCACGTATAATATTATAATAGTTTTTGTATATTGAAATTCTAACCTCATCCTCTAAAACATTTACTTCTTTGACAAATTTTTTAAAAAACTTTGTTCTTCCGTTTATATTTGAAATTTTATTTAATATATTATTTTTCATAGAGGAGGAATCTTTTATTTTGTTGGATTTTTCGTCTTTATGAGGTTTAACAGAAATTTTAACTTTATCTTTTGATTCGGGGAAAAATTTACAGAAATTATTACAAATCTGCTCTTTGTCTATTTTATCAAGATTATTTTTATCTGAGTAGAAATAAATATTGACATTACATTCAGGCTCACTTACATATATAGAATGTTTTTTTATAAGTGGGTAAAAACTTCCGGCAAGTTCACGTAAATGGTCATCTTCAAGCTCTATTTTAAATTCTGACATGTAACCCTCTCATTCAGTAAATTTCAAAGAATTTGTCAAGTTTTGTGAGTTGAAACATCCTTAAAATTTTTTTTGGAGTATTTATTATTTTTAATGTGCCGCCTGCATTGAAAATTTCTTTCAACTTAGCAACAAGTCCGCCAATACCAGCTGAATCAATATAGGTAACTTTTTCAAAATCAAGTATAAAATCTAAATTTGAAGTTATATTTTTTTCTATTGAAGAGGTTAATTCGTCAATGTTATTTATTGTTACATCCCCTTCAATTAAAAAACGAATTTCTTCCGCCTCTTCATTTTTATTTATGTTTATTTCCATCATGCCCTCTCAAGAACTATATATTTATAACTTGAGTTTAGCAAAAAATAGAAATTTCTGTAGGCAATTATAAAACAGTAAAGTTGACTAAAGTCAACAGTAAACGACTAATGGTCGAGTAAAGTCGATTATCATCGACAGTAAAGTCAGCTTAAGCTGACAGCAGTTCTCACACTGTTTCTTGGTCGAAGACCATTTACTGTTATCGATAGATAACTTTACTATCACCTTTAGGTGATTTTACTAAGCTGAAAGCTTTTTACTTTTATGTAAGCCTAACCACAAAAGCCTTTTAAAAAAATTTGCTAATCTCAAATTTATAATTTAACAGTATATTATAACATCATTTGCTATTAAATTTCTTAAATTTTCAACTTCTATATGATATATATCTCCATCATAATCTGAAATTTTTACTTTTTCAACTTGTTTTTCATACACTTTTTTTTCTTTTTTATTATAAACAGGAAAAAGCATTGATTTTTTAATATGTGTGGCTGGAAAATAAAAAAATGGATTACCGGACGTCAGTTGCGAACGTCTGATTATTTCAAGCTCCTCAAATCCTGCCAGTACGTTTGCAAAGTTGTTAAGTTCATCATAATCTTTTCTTACAGTATTAATATTCCAGGCACTTTTAACTCCCGGGTCAGTTATGCTTGTTTTTCCAAAAGAAATTTTATTATGATCGACATTCACAAATATACGATGTGGATTCCACTGGTCATCTTCTCTTTTATCTTTGTTGCCAAACATTATTATTGTAAGAAGTTTTGTGCCGAATTTTTTATTCGGTGCAATATAATAAGGATAGTCATCGTACATACCCAGCTCTTCAAAAAGCATATCTGCACGCTCTTTAGTATTAATAATTTCATAAACTCTTTCAATATGTTCCGGCGAAAAGTTGAATTTATCGAATTTTGATTCAAAATTAACCATTGGCAATCCAAATCTATAAGAATAAAGGTGTTGAAAAAAAATAGCCTCGGATTCATCATAGGTAATATCAAGAACCCAGTATTTATCGTCGTAATTAAGCTGATGCTTGTTCATTCCGCGCATATCTGTTTCCAGTCCTACCCGCCAGCCTTTACCATTTCTAAGAATCAAAACAATATAATAAGCATTACTTGAAAAATCAAATTTTGAAAAACAAACCTGTTTAGGCAGAACTTTCACCTTTTTTTTGCCTTCAGACGAAATTTCAACAACAGGTCCCTTGTATTTTTCTTTTTTTAATTTTTTTATTTTTGAAGTAGAAATATTTCCCCAGCCCGAAGAACATACAACCTTATCTTTTTCTTTTAATTCTGCTATATCAATATATCCATCTGGCGTCAGAATATCATTTCCCGCCAGTAATCCTTCGTGTTTGTCAGACATTTAACATCCTCCCGATTTATTTGGATGAATTATTATTTTATCAATAAATTTAACATTAATCAATAAAAAAACCGATAATTAAAATACAGGAAAAAAGTAGTTTTTACTTTGAAGGGAGCATCTATGATTATTGATTTGAGTTATATTGATAACAATTTATTAAAAAATATAAACGAAAAATTTTTTTTATATTCAAATGAAATTATTTCAGACAATTATCTTGAAGTTCTCATAACAATACTTGATGAGGCGGATTCAAAAACTATTTATGAAATATACAGTTCGGTTGAGAACTTAAAAATCAGAGAGGCTGCTTTTGAAATTATCTGTAAACGAAACGAAAGTGATTATTATTTCCTGATTTTAGAAGAAATGTTTAATGGCGCTTTGAATTTTAAGTTTAAGGCCTTAAACTTTATAATTAATAATAATTTTTTTTCAATTTACCCGGATTTATTTGAAGATATTCTTCTTTATGAAAAAAATTTTGAAATAAAAAAAATACTGAACTCTTTTAAAACATATGAAAAAGAAATTGATTCTGAAAAAGCACCTGTACATAATCCGGAAACTGAGGAAAAATCAGAACAGCATAACAGCTTCTCAATTTCTACCTCAGATCCTGTTAAATTTAGTTTTGAGGTGAAAAATAAAACTTTTGAGGGCAAAAAAGAACTAGTTATTTCAACTTTAGAAAAAACAAATGAAATTTTTGTTTTAAGAAACTTAATTTACTCCTTAAACACTGAGATTTTAAACGAAAAAGATAAGGAAAAAATATTAAATGTTTTAAAACAGAATAATTTAATCGATGATTTCAGATACGACCTTCAAAAAATTTCAATAAACTCAGAGCTCTATAAAACAAATGAAAAACAGGGTATTTTTTCTAAAACTTTTGGGCTGATTTCTGCCCTGATAAGTTAGAATTAATCCATATAAAATTCTTTAAGCTTTTTGCTTCTGCTTGGATGCCTCAATTTACGAAGTGCTTTTGCCTCAATCTGTCTAATTCTCTCTCTTGTAACACCGAATATCTGTCCCACTTCTTCAAGTGTTCTGGGGCAACCATCATTAAGGCCGAATCTGTATTTTATTACTTTTGCCTCTCTCTCGGTAAGAGTTTCTAAAACATTGTCTATCTGCTCTTTAAGCAGAGTTTTAAAGGCTGCAAAATCCGGCGAAATCGCATTTTTATCAGAAACAAAATCCCCGAGATGGGAATCATCTTCTTCTCCGACAGGTGTTTCAAGGGACACCGGTTCCATTGAAATTTTTAATATGTTTTTCACTTTGAATTCAGGAATCCTTGCAGCTTCTGCAATTTCTTCAGTTGTTGGTTCTCTTCCCAGGTCTTGAGTGAGATTTTTTGATATTTTTCTAATACGGTTTATTATTTCCACCATGTGAACTGGAATACGGACGGTTCTTGCCTGATCTGCTATAGACCTGGTTATAGCCTGTCTTATCCACCATATTGCATAGGTGGAAAATTTAAAACCTTTTTTATATTTAAATTTCTTTACGGCCCGAATAAGCCCCTGATTACCTTCCTGAATAAGGTCAAGAAAAAGAAGGCCTCTTTTAGTATATCTTTTTGCCACACTTACGACTAATCTCAAGTTGGCCTCAATTAACTTCTTTTCGGCGGTTTTATCGCCCTTTTCAATTCGTTTGGCAAGTTCAACTTCTTCTTCAGCAGTTAGAAGAGGAGCAAGTCCAATACCTTTTAAATACATTTTTACAGCGTCAAGACTTCTAATATCTATTTCTGGAGCTTTACTTTTAGCTTTTGAAATATTTTTTTCAAATTTCTTGTCTAAATCAATTTCTTCATTTTTATTATCTGAGTCGTCGTCAATATTTTCTATATAATCTGAATCAATCAGAAGTTCTTCTTCTCCAGGAAGTTCATCTTCGGAAATATCACTACCAATCTCATTTATATCAATTTTAACAGTTTCTGGTTTTCCTTTTTTAGTTTTTTTCTTTCCCTTTGTTCCTTTTTTATCTTTTCCTTTGTCTATATATTTTTTTAGAAGTTCATAATTAATATCTGACACCGTAATTACTCCTCTGTCATTTTTTTATATTCCATAATAAGTTTCATATAATCATTTGTTAACTTTTCATTTAATTTATCGTCATTATCTTCTAAATTAAGAAGACTTTCAACATGTTTAATTTTTTCCAGTATTTTATCCCTTTTTATAAGGTTAAAAATATGCTCAATTTCGCTTTCAACTTCTTCAAGCTCGGTTTTATTATTTTTATTAAATTCCAGATCGGTGATAACTTTTTTATAACTTTCAGGAATTTCCATATTAATAATTTCTGCAATACTTTTTCTGTTATAGAGATTAAATATTATATTCTTTAAATTTAAATCGTCAATACGTTTGTAATATTTTTTAAAGATTAAATCAAGTGCTTTTTTTTCTGAAATAATAATTTGAAGCAGTTTTTTTACATAAATATTTAATTTTTCAGGCTCTTTTTTCTTTTTTAAAGGGTCTTTTGAGGGTGTTGAATAAAAATTTTTTTTAAACTTTTTTTTCTGAGGTTTTGCCCCAAATATTTTTTCAATTTTATCCATATATTTATTTTTAACTACAGGATTTTTAATACTCTGTATAAAGTCTGATGCAAGTTCGAAATTTTTTCCCCTTAAATAAATATCTCCAATATTTTTATTGTACTTTTCAAGCACAAAATCAGCATAAAAAATTGAGTTTTTGATTATATACATAAGGTCGGACCCGGATTTATCAACAAAATAACTGTCCGGATCAGAATTTTCCGGCAACGAGGCGACTCTTAAATTAAGGTCTTTTCCTGCACTTTGAAGCGCAATATTAAAGCTGGCCTCTTTACCGGCTGAATCAGAATCATACATTAGAATCACATTTTTTGTTAGAGTTTGAATTATCTTAAACTGATAGGGACTTATTTTAGTTCCACAGGTAGCTATTGTATTAAAAAAACCAGCATCATGAAGCCGCATTGCATCAAAGTATCCCTCACAGATAATTATAAAATCTTTTTGTGGAACTTCTTTTTTTGCAATATTTAATCCGTAAAGAAACTTACTTTTATCGTAGAGAATACTATTTTTTGAGTTTAAATATTTAATTTTCTCATCTTCTTTTAAAGCCCTTCCGGCAAAACCAACCACTTTTTGATAAATATCAAAAAAAGGAAATATAATTCTTTTAGAAAAAACCTCATAAAACCCTTTTTCCCCTTTTTTCAAAACTCCAGTTTCTACGAGATATTCCTTTTCTTTTTCTGCAAAATAAGAAGCCAAATTACCATCAGAATATCCAATATAAAATTTTTCAATTGTCTCTTTAGAAATTTTTCTGCTTTTTAAATAGTTTAACGCCTGCCTGTTTTTTAAAAAATTATTCCTGAAAATTTCACAGGCCTTTTTCATCACTTCATAATAATGAGAATATTTATTAAAATCCCTACCGCCTCCCTCTTCATACTCAACAGGCAAATTATATTTAAGCGATAAAAATTCCACTGCCTCCACAAAACTGTAATTTTCTTTAAACTCAATAAAATGAATTATATTTCCGGACTTTTTACATCCAAAACAATGAAATAATTTTTTTTGTGCGTCCACAAAAAATGAGGGAGTATCTTCATTATGAAAAGGACATAATCCAGAATAGTTTTTACCTGATTTTTTTAAGTTAACGTAATCACCGATAAGTTCAATAATACTTATACTATCTATTAATTTGTCAATATAATCTTTTTTTATTTTCATATTTACCCGGGATTTAATTAATGAATTAATCAGGAAAATTTTTTAAAATTTCCTGATTAATCGGGCCAGGACAACCTGACCCGATTATATATAAATTGTTTTAAAATAATCCGGCAAAAACCAGTGCAACAATACTCATAAGCTTCATCAGAATATTTAAAGAAGGTCCTGAAGTATCTTTGAAAGGGTCGCCTACAGTATCACCGACTACAGCAGCTTTGTGGGCTTCTGAACCTTTGCCGCCAAAATTACCTTCTTCAATATATTTTTTAGCATTATCCCATGAACCACCGGCATTTGCCATAAATATTGCAAGAAGGAAACTTGTAACAAGTGTACCGACAAGTAATCCGCCCAGAGCATGTGCATCCCATAATCCAACAACTATTGGTATAATTACGGCTGCAAGTCCCGGAACTATCATAAGCTTTAAGGATTTTTTAGTTGCAATATCAACACATTTCCCATATTCAGGTTTTGTTTTTTCTTCCATAATCCCTGTAAGCTCTTTAAATTGTCTTCTAACTTCATTAATCATTGCTTCTGCAGTTTTTCCAACAGAGTCCATTGTTAAAGCACAGAACACAAATGGAATCATAGCACCTATAAAAACTCCTACAAGAACGGTTGGTTCTGAAACATTTAATATTTCTATGCCAACTTTCTGTGTATAAGAAGAAAAAAGAGCAAGCGCAGTTACTGCGGCCGAGCTTATGGCAAAACCTTTTCCAATCGCGGCAGTTGTATTTCCTACAGAGTCAAGTTTATCTGTAATTGTTCTAACGCTTTCGGGAAGACCTGACATTTCGGCAATCCCGCCCGCATTATCAGCAACCGGACCATAGGCATCAACTGATACAGTCATTGCAACTGTTGCAAGCATTCCAACAGCAGATATAGCAATACCGTATAAACCTGCATTTGCATGGGCAATTAAAATAACAATACCTACAATAATCACAGGTAATGCTGTTGAGTACATTCCGGTTGAAAAACCACTTATTATATTTGTTGCAGCACCAGTTTGTGAGGCATTAGCCACTTTTTTAGTAGGATAAAAATGTGCATCAGTATAATATTCTGTGATTTTACCTATAATAAAACCAGCTACAAGTCCGGCTACTACAGAGAAAAATAGTTTCCAGGCAACTTCAGCTGCAAAAAGATTCATCATTATAAAATAAAATCCAACAACTGATAATATTGAAGAAATAAGCAATCCTCTTCCTAAAGCTACATGAACTTTTTCAGGGTCTGATGTTTTTACAAAAAAGGCAGAAATTAAAGATGATATTAAACCAATTCCTGCAATAATTAACGGCAAAACAGCAGCATTTGAAACAGCTGTTTCTGTCGTAAAAAGCTCTGGACTGAAGAAAGCAAGAGTTATTGCAGCTACCATTGACCCTACATAGGATTCATAAAGGTCTGCTCCCATTCCTGCAATATCACCTACATTATCTCCGACATTGTCGGCAATAACTGCAGGATTTCTTGGATCGTCTTCAGGTATTCCCTGCTCAACCTTTCCTACTAAATCAGCACCAACATCTGCACCTTTTGTATAAATCCCTCCACCAACACGGGCAAAAAGAGCTATTGAACTTGCACCCATCGCAAATCCTGAAAGAATTTCAACTGTATCTGGTGCTCCATATAATTTAAAAAGAATAGTCAACCCTATTAAACCTAAACTGGCAACGGCAAACCCCATAACATTACCACTGGAAAAAGCTACAGTTAAAGCTTTCGTTAAGCTTGTTCTTGCAGCATGTGCGGTTCTGACATTAGATAAAACTGAAATTTTCATTCCTAAAAAACCTGCGATTCCAGATAATAGTGCTCCAACTACAAAGGCCACGGCAGTCGGCGTTGTCAGAAAAATTCCCATTAGTAGCGCTACCACAATAACAAAAAGAGAAAGATATGAATATTCTCTTTTTAAAAAAGCCATAGCTCCTTCTGAAATAGCCATGGCTATACTTTTCATTTTGTCTGTACCTGCTTCCTGTTTAGAAACAAATAATGCCCGGTAACCAGAAAACACCAGTCCGAGCACCCCAACAATAATGGCTCCTGTTGTCCAATCCATGAAATAAACCTCCATCACATAAATTATTTTATTTTTTATTATTACCTATTCTATATCGGAATTTTGAATAAATATTTCATAAATTGTTGCAATTATTGTTAAAAATATTGTTAGAATAAATAAAATTCCGGATACCGAAATTGTTTTTTTAAAATTTTTTTCCATAAAACCTCTCTATCGGGATACAAAATACCCTGATTTAAGTTAAACTCAATAAAAAAAATAAAAAAACAGGAGTATAAAAATACTCCTGTTTTATTATGATTAAATACTAATTAACATTTACCTTTTCTTAGCCATAAGCTTTCTCATTTTTCTTTTAGCTTCAGCCATCTTTTTCTTTTTTGTTTCACTAGGCTTTTCATATCTTTCTCTTTTTTTATACTCAGAAAGTACACCTGATTGTTCGCAAACTTTACGAAATCGCTTCAGGGCCTTTTCAAGAGGTTCATTTTCACCTACTTCGATTACTGGCATTCTTTATTTCACCCCCTTCGCGATAAATTTTTATGGATAAAATCATATAACTTTTTTTTTCAAATGTCAAATTTTTTCACCTTTTAATGAAAAAACCTGTAACGTCACCATAAATATTGGAATAAAATTCTTTTTTATTTTTATCATAAATTAAATAAACATCATTATATGTTGTTCTTGCTGGATAATTTGAATCATAAACATATATTTTAGCAAAATCAGAATTTTCAGTAACTTTATAACCAAGCAGAATATGCTGCCAGGTAAGACTTCTTTTGATTCCAATAAGAACAAGCTCATCAGAGGCTATTTCATTTTTCATATTTCTGAAAGCTTTTTTTTGATTCTGATTAAATAAATACTTTATACTGGAAAATGAAAAAAACAGTTTTTTCTGAAGAGGAACAATTACTCTTTTCATATCACGTTTGTTCTGAGAAGAAAATTCCCATAAGCCACGACCATAAAAACTAGTGTTATTTTTTTTTGAAACATTTTTAATTTTATTATAATAATTATTAAAATGGTCATTATTATAGGAAAAATTCCCATAATCAAAAAACTGCTTTGTAAGGTATGCCATACCAAAACAATGTGCCCAGTCAGTTTTTTGAAGTTTTGAACTCCTACTTGTGCCGTTTTCTTTTGAAAGTATTTCTTTATAACTTACAACTCTGTTTGTGCGTTCATCTAATCCAAAGTTAGAAAAGGAAATAATATCTCTTGACGGCGAAAATCCAGACACAGCATAGGTAACATTCCCCCTTCTTGATAATCTTTCCTCGGTTTCTGCAATATCTTTAAGCTCAAAATCTTCAAATTCAATATCAAAATCTTTTATTTCTTCTTCAGATAAATAAATATCAGAATCCACACTATGCGTTATTAAAGAAAAACATAAAATAAAAATTAATAAATAATTTATTTTTTTCAGCATAAATCCCCCTAGTTAAAAAAATTTTTCCCTGATTATTATTATTATAAGCAAAAAACAAAAAAATTACTATGTATTTTTTTTATCCCCTTTTTATTTTCTTCCAGCTGTCCCTGAGAGATACAATCTGATTAAATACAGGGGCCCCCTCTGCGCTGAGCTTGGGGTCAGCATAATAATAACCATTTCTTACAAACTGATATCTTTTATCAGTATTAAGCTCTGCAAGTGAAGGTTCAACCACACAGTTTTTATTGATTTTCAATGAACAAGGATTTAAATCATCTAAAAAGTCTCCAGTTTCAGCACCTGGTTTTTCTGCATTAAACAGACGGTCATAATTTCTTAAGGTTGCCTTAACAGCTTTAGAGGCACAAACCCAGTGAATAGTACCTTTGATTTTACGTCCGTCGGGAGCCTTGCCGCCACGGCTTTCAGGATCATATGTACAATGGATTTCTTTAATGTTTCCTTTTTTATCTTTTATTAAATTCTGAAATTTAATAATATAGGCACTAATTAATCGAACCTCGCCATCTGGCTTTAATCTGAAAAATTTCCGTGGTGGATCTTCCATAAAGTCATTTTTTTCAATAAATATTTCTCTTGAAAAAGGCACTTTTCTTTTACCAGATGATTCATCTTTAGGATTATTTGAGGTTTCCATTTCTTCAATTTTATCTTCTGGATAATTAGTAATAACAACTTTAACGGGATTTAACACCGCCATAGCCCTGGAAGCCTTTTCGTTCAGTTCCTGTCTAAGAGCATGCTCAAGCATTCCAAAATCCACAACACTGTCAGCCTTGGCCAGACCAATCATCTGACAGAATTGTTTTATTGCTGAGGGAAGATAACCTCTTCTTCTCATTCCGGCTAGTGTGGGCATTCGAGGGTCATCCCAGCCTTCAACATATTTTTTTTCCACAAGCTCTAAAAGACGTCTTTTACTTAATACAGTGTGGGTAATATTAAGGCGGGCAAATTCAATCTGTCTTGGATGACAAGGTACTGGAAGATTATCCAGAAACCAGTCATATAAAACTCTATGGTCCTCAAATTCAAGTGAGCAGAGAGAGTGGGTAATATGTTCAAGTGCATCAGATACACAATGTGTTAAATCATACATAGGATATATATTCCATTTATTCTGAACTCTTGGATGGGCTTTTTTCTTTATTCGATAAATTACAGGATCACGCATATTCATATTAGAGGAACTCATATCTATTTTTGCCCTTAAAACACATTCTCCTTCATTAAACTCACCACTTTTCATTTTTTCAAAAAGCTCCAGATTTTCCTCTATAGAACGATTTCTATAGGGACTCTCTTTACCCTTTTCTTTAAGAGTTCCCCTGTACTGTCGTATTTCATCGGGAGTAAGACTGTCCACATAGGCAAGTCCATTTTTTATAAAAATCAATGCATATTCATAAAGTTTTTCAAAATAATCTGATGAAAAATACAAATGCTGACCCCAGCTGTAACCCAACCATTTTATATCATCTTTTATAGCCTCAATAAATTCCTGATCCTCTTTTTCGGGATTTGTATCATCAAATCTAAGATGACATACTGCCCCCGGGATTTCCCGGGCAAGTCCAAAATTAAGACAGATTGCTTTTGCATGTCCAATATGAAGATAACCATTGGGTTCAGGTGGAAATCTAAGTATTATTTTTTCATGTTTCCCTTTTTCTAAATCTTTATATATAATATCTCTAATAAAATCGCCTTTTTCTGGTCTATTACTAGCTTTTTCCTTTTCCATGGTTCTTTTTCTCCTTTTTTAAATTGTTCAGGTTATATTTTAAGATTCTTTCAGTATTTTTTTTAATACTATTAAATCCCGGGTTAATAAATCAATGTTTTTTTTGAGTTTTTTTACTTTTTCTTCTGAAGTATTTTTATTTTCCCTTGCCACATTCTGCATTTCAACAATAATGTCATTAAGAGGTTTTGCATGAAAAAATGATACAATTCCCAGAAATTTATGGGTAAAATGTGCAAGGTCCTTATTGTTTCCCGTTTTAACGGCTTCGGAAATGTTTTCTAAAAATTCATCTCTTTTATTATGAAAACTTTCAATAAGCTCAATTATCGAGTCAATTGGTGCATCTTCGATAAATTCCTTTAATGTGTCATAATCAATTATTTTAAATTTGTAATCTTCTTCATATTTTCCTTTTTCAATTTTATGAAGAAGATTAAAATCAACCGCGTCTTCTGAACATACTTTGTTAATTTTTTCATAAAGCTGTGATACTTTGAATGGTTTTGTAACAACTTCGTTTATACCAAAATTTTTTCCTTTAAATTTTTCATCGTTGAAATTCATAGCATCAGCAGTTAAAGCAATGATAGGAATGTTAGGAAGGTTTTTTTCCTTTTCTATTTTTCTAATTCTATAGGCAGCCTCTACTCCGTCAACTTTAGGCATATGAATATCCATTAAAATCAAATCAAAATTCCTTTTTTGATAAATTTCAACTGCCTCCTCGCCATTATTAGCTATTTCTACTTTGTTTCCCTTAGATTTCAACACATTAACTAAATATTTCTGATTAATTTGATTATCCTCGGCAACAAGAATTTTTAATTTTTTCAGGGAGCGTTTTTCTTCTGTTCCTATCTTTAATTCATTTTTTACTTCCCCCGGAGCAAGTTTTTTAAGCATAACAGTAAAATAAAAGGATGACCCATTTCCTTCGCTGCTTTCGACCCAGATTCTTCCCCCCATCATTTGAATTAATTTCTTTGAAATAGCAAGACCAAGTCCGGAACCACCATATTTTTTATTTGGCGCCTCCTCAGCCTGACTGAAACTATCAAAAAGTTTTGGAAGCAGATTTTTATTTATACCAATTCCTGTATCTCTAACTAGAAATTTAAGCTTTATATCACTTTCAGCCTCCTCTTCTTTTGTTACTTCCAGAAAAACCTCTCCCTTATCTGTAAATTTTACAGCATTTGATACAAGATTAATTAGAATCTGACTTAAACGGGTTTTGTCTCCAAGGAAGAATTCAGGTACATCTTCTGCAATATAATAGTTTAATTTCAGCTGTTTTTCCTCTATCTGATAATTAAAAACCTTCATTATAGTTTTTATAAGCTCATGAATACTACCCTGGCTTTCATAAAGCTTCATTTTTCCATGCTCTATTTTTGAAAAATCCAGAACATCATTAATTATAGTAATAAGGAGACTTCCTGATTGACTAATCATTCTGGTGAATTCTTCCTGCTGCTGATTAAGCTCTGTTTCAAGCAGTAGATCAGATAATCCAATTATTCCATTAAGAGGTGTTCTTATTTCGTGACTCATATTTGCAAGAAAAATAGATTTAGCCTTATTGGCATTTTCTGCCTCAGCAGCACTATAATAAAGTTTTTCCTGAAGTTTTATTTTTTCGGTAACATCTTCTTTTACAGCCACAAAATTTATAATTTCACCACCTTGATTGAACACAGGCGAAATTTTAGCCTCTTCAATATAAATTGTTCCATCCTTTTTTTTATTCATTATTTCTGAGGAAAACTTTTTCCCCGAAATAATTGTTTTCCACATATTCTGATAAAAGGTTTTATTATGCAGTCCAGATTTTAAAACGCTGGGTTTTCTTCCAATAACTTCTTCTGGTTTATAACCGGTTGTCTGTTCAAAATGATTATTTACATACTCAATTTTACCCTTTATATCAGTAATCATGATAGTTACAGGAGAATTCTGAATAGCTGTGGAAAATTTCTTTAAAACCTGTTTGCTGTTATCAAGTTGATATTCATACTGTCGAACTGCACTTATATCTGTTATTATTCCAATTATATATTTTTCATCGGTATTTTCGTCTATAAACAGACTTTTTGAAAAAAGGAAACTACTTTTTCTATTGCCCCATAAATCAAGTGTCCCCTCATAAACCTGATTTTTTTCAGGATTATTAAGGAGTTCCTGTTCTTTTTTATTAAAAATATGATTGATTTCTTCACTTAAAACACTAATTGAAGTTTTATTTTTAAAATCATATAATTGGACTTCAAGAGTTTTTTCAAAAGTTCTATTCACAGCTTTATATTGAAAATTATCATTTTTTAAAAAAACCGGAACTGGTAAATTTTCAATAATACTTTCTAAATACAAAGAACGTTTTGAATATTTTTTTTCAGACTGCACCTTTCTTTTATACTGAAAAATAACAAGCAATGCTATAATCAGAAAAAAACTGGAAAGAATAAAACCCGAATAAATTAATGTTGTTCTGTAATCAAAAGTTTCTCCTGGAGTTGAAGCCTGAGGAATTTTTACATTAATTTCTGCACCTGAAACTAAAGTTGAACTTAATAGAAGGAATAAGCATATAATAATAAATTTATGGTTTTTTATGTTTTTTTTTCGCATATTGAAATTACAATATTATCATATATTTTTTTATAAGTAAAAAACTTGTTGCTGTTTAAATTTTTTTTTCTTATAATTAAGGTAACTAAATTTTTTGTGTTTTTAAAAGGGAGTTTTTAATGAAAAAAGCAGTACTTCTCATAGTATTAATAATATCAATACTCTTTGCCCAGGCCAGTGTAGATGTTTATTTTACAGACCCAGATACTTTAAGTACAAACGTTGTTACTGAATATATACGTTTTATTGATTCAGCCGAGGAAAGCATTGATGCTACAATTTATCAGTTTAATAATGAAGACGTAGTTGATGCTTTTGTAAGAGCTGCTGATAGACTTGGTCCAGATAATATAAGATTTATCACAGATGACAGATATTATCATCAGAATAATTACGCGGAAGCTTTTAACGCCTTAAAAGAGGCCGGTATTTTTGTTGTTACAAACGGAAAAACAGATGATGGTGTTGTTAGAGGGTTTAATCATCATAAGTTTGTAATAGCCGATAAACAGTACATATGGACAGGTTCCCATAATAGTACAGACAGATGCCTTATAAATAATGCCAACAATGCTCTGCATATTGACTCAGTTGAGCTATCAAATGTTTTTTTAAAAGAGTTTAATCAAATGTATGAAGAGCGTCTTTTCAGTATTAAAAAAAACATATGGGACCACCCTGTTGTAGAAGTTGATGGCGTTGATATAGAAACCATGTTTGCTCCGGGCGAAGAATGTAAACAGGCAATTATTGATGAAATAAACAACGCAGAACATGGTATTTATTTCTGTATGTTTACATTTACTGATTCTTTAATCCGAGATGCACTTCTACAGAAAGCAAAAGAGGGTATTCATGTATATGGTGTGTATGACACTTTTCAGGCACGCGGACAGTACAGCACCTACAGAGATATGGCAGAGGCCGCAGAAGAAATTCCCACTTTAAATGTGGTTAAGGATAATAACAACCTTTTTCTTCATCATAAGTTTGTGGTGATTGATGCACATACCGAACATAATCCTACAGTTATTACAGGATCCAAAAACTGGACACTTGCCGCCGACAGATCAAATGATGAAACGCTCTTAATTATTCAAAATAATAATATTGCAAAAAAATATTTTGACGAGGTTAAAAAACAGTTTGGCGAAGGTTTTGATATTTCCTTTAATTCTAAAAAAAAAGCAGTTTTTAGTCTAGAAAATATCGAGTTAAATAGTTATACAGACGGTGAAAACAGAATCAATATTTTTGTTGAGCATTTAAAAAATAATGATGGTTTAGATATAACAAACTGGTCTCTATATGCTGATAATACTCATATTAAAACTTTTAACGGTGAAACTGTAGTTTATTCTGATGATTATATTGTAATTAACGAGGCCAGATGGGAGGATAATTCCAGAGCCTCTCAAAATAAAATCCTTCATATGTTTGTTGATGAATTTAATTTAACAGATGAATTTCAGGAGCTTTATTTTTTAGATTCAAATAATAATAAATATATTGTTGATTAGAGAGGCCGATAGAAGCCGTGAGAAGTGAGAGGTAAGAAGTAAGAAGTGAAAAAGCAATGAGAGCAGAAAGGTCCAGATAAAAGCTGAAGCTTAAAATTTATTACGAAACAAA
>JBNJGP010000046.1:0-22401 GCA_051747805.1 Candidatus Muiribacteriota bacterium | reverse complement strand
TCTTAAGACATGGACAAAGTGTTGTAGTTGAGTCTCCTGATTTTTTAAGAAAAATTGTTGTTGATAAAATTGAAAATAGTTTGAAAAATTATAAAAAAAGTTTTTGAGGTCTCATTTTGTGTAACCGTTGCTATGATGTAAAATAAATATATTGTTAAAAAATAATTTGGGGGTTTTTTGGTACATTTAGAAAGAATGTTTGAATTAAAAGATAATAATTTGAAAAAAGATATATCAAAAAGTGATCAGCCATTTCTCGGATTATTTGAAAAATTTTTCGAAACGAAATTAAAAAAAACTTTAGTTTTATATATAAAAAAAGATAATGATCCAATTGCCAGGTTTATATGGTTTCTAGAAAAATTTCCTGCTTTATCAGCCTCTCTTTTAACAATAGAACTTAAAGATAATTATGGTGAGTCTGAACATTATGAAGTTTACCCAATAATAGAAAAAAATATTTTTGGAACTAAGATAAAAACACAGACTCAAAAAGAGAAATTATGGCATCATTTCAGAAGAGCCTGTATAAAACTGGGACTTAATGTTTCATCCAGAACTTCAGGCGTACATTATATAACCAAAGAGTTTCTTTATCAGGTTGGACTTCCGGATAATTATATTAAAGATTTTTGCAACAAAGCTATTGAGTTTTCATCAAAATATGGATTACCTGAAATTAATGACACAGAAGATATGAAATTTTGGCAGAAAGATTTTGAAAATACACTTAAACCACCTTTTTCAAAAATAGCCAGAGAAGCAATAGAAAGGGATGATAATTCATACTATTTAAGAACTTTTTTTAAAGCTTATAACTCTGATTTAAATGAAAATAATAATTTATCTTTTTTTGGAAAGGTGGTCTTAAGCCAAATAAAAAATCAGACTGTTAAAAAAAATCTAAAAAAATCTAAAATTCCTTATATCGTATTTAAAGATTATGAGTATGGAATCATTCTGCCTGCAGGTGAAGATGAGATCTGGGAGATTAATTGCAATGATTATAATAATAAGTTTAAAGGGTATGCAGAAGATTATTTTTTGCCTTTTGAACCAGGCAGTTTAAACAAAGAGATTATTATAAAAAATAAAGACAAAAGACAGTGGAAATTTAGTCTCTGGCCTGAAGGTAGAAAAAATGAATTTTTAATTTTTTCTAGAAGTTCAGGAAGATTTGTTAAGTCCTCTTCACTTGGTGATGGTTTAATAGAACTGGATGCAGGTAATTATATTTTAATGCTGAGATTCAAACCTACCAATTGTAATGAAATTGATTGTTTTTCAGAAGAACCCTCTATTTATCTTAAAAATATTAATATCCCCCCAGGAGAAAGTTTTTATATAGAAAAAGGCCCTGCAAAAATATGCTTGCAGGGAGAGAAAAAACCATCGGTTATTATAGATGGTGAATCATATTCGGGTGTCAACGGCAGAAAATTTTTTTCATCTCACAGATTAATTGCAGAAGTAAATATTCCAGAAGAATTCAGAAGTCATGGTAGTGAGTATACCCTTTGTCTTGAATCTGATATTTTAGGGGATCAAATTTACATAGATTTAAATATTGATGAACAGGACGATAAAAAAAAGGAAATTTCATCTCTTTTAAAAAGATGGAAAGGTGGCTTATCAAGGCTTTCTGTTGAGCTTAAAAGGAAAGGGGACTTAAAAACCCTTGCAAGAACCTCATGTTTTATTTGGAATGGCTTAAGAGAAATTAAAAATTCTGTTTTTATATATGAGAAATATCCTTTTAATCTTGATGATGATCTTTCGGAAAATTTTTATAAGAATGAAGATAAAGAATATCTCAGTTTTAAAGATGAAAATTTAAGATTTTTTAAACTGATATTTAAATTAAATCAAGATCAATCAGGTAAAGAACTTTTTGTTTTAACCTGGTCTGTTCCGGGTATTTTTTTAAGTATTACCGATTATAAAGATAAAGATAGGCTTGAAAAAAATATTTCATTGGGTTCATGTGTGTCCATAGATTCAAAATCTAGTAAAATTTTAAATATTTATGGTGAAGGCAGAGGAGGTTTAAGTCTTGGTCATAAATATATACGTGGTCTTGACTTTGAAAAACGTAACTGTGAAAAAATACCTGTTTTAAGTTTGTTTGATCATATCGATCCTGACAATAATATTTTAAATATTCATTTTGAAGGTATGCAGGAAAAAGAGGCCTTAATAGAGATTGTTACTCCTTTTACGGCAGAGTATTTTAAATGTCAGTCTGATGAATATGGTGAAAAAATTGAGTTTGAACTTGCTGAAAAAATTGAAATATTAAGGCTTGATATTATAGATATTTTAGATGGCAGGTTTATTAGCCGAGACTTCAATATAGAAAATCAATCTTTTAAAATATTTGATACTCTTAATGCTCATTTATTTGTTGAAAATGAAAAAAAGGTTTCTTTTTACATAGATGGTGGGCAATGGCCTGCAGGTTTATGGATTGTAAACCTAAGGGTAAAAGCTTCAGGCAGATGGGGAGATTTAATAAATAGTGATGATGAAATTTGTGCGTTTGGAAAAAATTCCTTGCCGGAAGATATTGCAGGGTATTTTTATCAAACCTTTATCTTTGATAATCATCAGTATCTTATAGATTTTTTTAAAAGAGTTAATTACAGGATTTCTCTTTATTATACCATTGAAGCATGGAAAACTCTGAAATGGTTAAAAAAAATATGGCTGCTTTTAGTTAATGATTATATTCCATTAATAAATGATCCAAAAATGATTTCTGTTTTATTAAGGGCTGTAACAGAGTGGCCTGAAGATGCCCAAAAAGATAATCTCTTGCCAAAGTATTTCCCTGCTGCAGAAGTTCCACATATTTTTTCCATGGATAAAAATCAATATAAAATCAAAGGAGAAATAACCACAGCTTATGCTTCAGTTTTTAAAAATTATAAAATTTTAAAGCATTTACGGTCTGTTTTTTCAGAATTTGATGTTAATCAGGCTGCATTGTTTGGATTTAAAAATGTTTCTGAAGTAGAGAGGAATGAGAATATTGAACCAAAAGATTTTAATTTTAATGCATATTTTCAAGCCATTAATAGTTTTTTTGAAAAACTTAATTTAAATTATGAAAATTGGATTCCCGGGAAAGGTTCTTTTCTTGGCAAACCTCACTATCTCCATTCAGTTTCAAATCTTATTAATAAATACAGGAATAAAGAGACTGATGAAGGTCTTAAAGGCAATGTGCTTTCTTTACTTAAAAAAATGATGAAAATAAATGCAGATCTATATTCTGAGTCTGCATTTCCTGATAATGTATTGGAAAAGAATTATCTTGGGATTCCCCATGATTTAGACTGGCTTTTTGAAAACGAAAATTCAGAAACTGAAAAAGAGCATATTTTATGGATGATAAGCTTTTTGTCTCTGTTTGCCCAAATTTGTCGACTCGAAGCAAGGGAAAAAGGTATTCTTAATAATTTTATGAAATATTTAAAAGAAGAATTTGATAGTGAATATATGCCTGTTACAAAGCAGGTTGGGTACATTTTATATATTGGCGATGATGTTTTCGCTTTTTATCTGATGTTGTGGGAACTGGTTTTAACAGCAGATTATGACTCACTAAAAACTATGGAGCAGTTAAATGTCTGAAACAAATCCAATAAAACTTGTTGATATTTTGAAAGATACGCTTGAACGATATATAGCAACAACTTTCCCTGTTAGCAGGAGATACCCGGAGCTTAAAAAAGAATTTAAAAAAATCATAAAAAATCAGGCTCTTGTTAAAGGCCCTTATGTTGAGGCTATTCCTGATTTTAAAAAGGGCAGTACTCTTGAGTCATTGCTTGAAATAAATAATGGATTTTTAAATAAAGGTTTTTTGTCACTGCCTGAAAATATAAGAAAAAGAAAACTCCACCTTCATCAGGAAGAAGCAATAAATTCTGCATGTAAAGAAAATAAAAGTATTATTGTTGCAACAGGAACAGGCAGTGGTAAAACAGAGTGTTTTTTATATCCTATTGCAGATATGCTTATGAATGATCCTGATTTTGATAAACCAGGCGTCAGGATCCTTTTGATCTATCCAATGAACTCACTTGCCAATGATCAGCTGTTTTACAGAATAGCCCCTTTTTTTGGTAGATATTTAAGGGATTATAATATTACTTTTGGAAGATATACTTCACAGATAAAAGCAAATTCAAGCAGAGAAGAAGAAGTAGGTAAGCTTGAAAATAATAAAAAACTTATGAATGAGCTCAATGATTCTGTTCCTGATAACTGGCTTCTAACCAGAGAGGAGATGCTTGAAAATCCACCAAAAATTTTAGTAACAAATTATGCAATGCTTGAACATATTCTTTTACTGCCAAGAAATGCTCCTCTTTTTCAATATAATACTTTGATGTCTGTTGTTCTTGATGAGATCCATACCTATAGAGGTGCCCAGGCAACTGAGGTTGCTTTTTTATTAAGAAAACTAAAAAACAGATTGGAGATTGAAAGACCGCTAAAAGTTTTTGGAACAAGTGCAAGTTTAGCCGATGGAAAAGATTCAGATAAGGAACTTATTAAGTTTGGAACAGATCTTTTTGGTGAAGATGTTCACAAAGTAATTAGAGGAGAGCGTATACGCCATAAAATGCTCCAAGAGAAAAAGGTTAAAACTTTTTCTTTCTCACCTGAAAAATGGGCATCAATTTATGATTTTTTAGTGAATAATGAGACTAAAAAAATGAACTTTCATTTATGGGATAAAATGGTAGATGAAATAGATCTTAAAGTCCAAAACAGTCAATTAAGCAGAGAAAAAGATTTTAATGCCTCCCTTGAATTTGTTTTCAGTAAAAATATTGAGATAAGAAAAGTTGCTGAATTGCTTGATAATGGCAAGGTCGTAAAATTTGAAGACCTTGGGGAAAAGCTTTTTGGTGATATTGATCCAAGTTTGAGAAATAATGCCTTAAGTGCTGTAATGTATATTGGTATGAATTCCAAAAAAAATGATAATTCTTTTCCCCTTCTTCCGGGAAGATATCATATAGCAGCTAATAGTATTGAAGGTGCCTGCGTAAGCTTGAGCAATAAAAATAATGAAGGCTGGGATGATATAAAACCATACAGAACTTATACAGATGATGAGTCAGGAATTCCATACTTTCACCTGATGGTATGTAGAAAATGTGGTCAGCCTTATATAGAAGGCTTTACAGGAGAAAACAAGGTTAATAATACTTTTTCAAGTGGCAGTTCGGCAGGTAAAAGAAGAGTTTACCTTCTTGGCCCTGAAAAAGGGATTGTGACCAATGATGAAGAGGATTCAGACTCTGATCTGGAAAAAAAGAGTAAAAAGAAAGATAAAAACGAAGAAGTTTATATCAAAGCTGGTACAGGCGAAATTGTAAGTGCAAAGTCTTCTTCAAAAGGTAAAGTTTATCTTAAAGGTATAAGCATAGAAAAGGATGAAATAGAGAAAAAAGAGTATGTAAAAAAATGTGATACCTGCGGTAGTACTGCAACAGGGGCAGTTGCAGAGGCTGTTACGGGACTGCAGCCTGGTAATGAGGCTTTTGGTGCTGTTGTATGCCAAAAGGTATTGGAGTTTTTACCTGAAGCATACGACAGATCCGGTGAAGAACCCATGTTTGGAAGAAATATTTTAACTTTTTCAGACAACAGGCAGAATGCTGCATATTTTGCTCCTTATTTTCAGAGGACAGCAGGTGACCTTGCTTTGAGATCAGCAATATTTGATGTTATTGAAAAAGCTGAAGATGATGGTTTGGATATTGGTGACCTAAGTGAAGACATATATTTTTATTGGGAAAAAACAGGAGAGCCTGTTGTTTTTAACAGTGCCGGAGATTTGATCAAATCTGATAAGAGATCCAAAAAAACTGAGAGGATAAAAGGTCTTGTTGCTGCAGAGTTTTGTACGCCTGGAGGCAGACGAAATTCTCTGGAATCTCTTGGTTTGGTCAGGGTAAGTTATAAAAAAAGAGAATATAAAAAACTTATAAAAGAAGTTGAAGAAATTATTCCAAACAGGTTCAAAGATCAGGCTGAGTCTATTACAAATATAATGCTAGAATCAATAAGAAGGGTTAAGGCAATTAGTCCAATCGATAAAGTCGATATGACAGATCCAACTATCTGGGGTGAAAATTTTAAATCAAAAAAATCATTTGAGTTAATGAATAGCGGAGGTAAGAAAAAATCTTCAAATCTTTATTACTGGGTTCCTCAGGATGATAAAAATCACCACAACAGAAGAACCTGGTATCTTGAAAAACAGCTTGAGTTTAATTTTGATGAAACAAGGAATTTTTTAAAAGACTTTTGGCAAGTACTGAAAAAAAATAATTTTTTAGTCAAGGATAAAAAAACTAGTTTTGTATTAAATTCTGATCTGCTGTTTTTTTCAAATGGATATAATCATAAATTCGGATATTGTGAATCCTGCGGATTAAGTCATTTCGATTTTGTTGATAATAAATGTACTGCTTTCAGGTGCAATGGCAGGGTTAATATTGTTGATGATAATTACAGAAATCAGTTTAAAATAGAGAACCATTATGTTTACAGCATTCATGAAAAAAAAGCTCTGCCTATAAGATCCAGTGAACATACAGCTGCATTGTCACCATCTTTAAGAGAAAATATAGAACAGGATTTCAGCTCTAAAAATATAAATCTTTTAAGCTGTACAACCACTATGGAGCTTGGAGTTGATCTTGGTGAGCTTGAAGCTGTAGTATGTCTAAATGTTCCCCCAGGTATTTCAAATTATCAGCAGAGAACCGGGCGTGCAGGAAGAAGGGCGCAGGCGGCACCTTTTTGTGTGACTATTGCAAGAAACAGTCAGTATGATCAGGCTGTATTTAATGGATTCAAAGATTATCTTGAAGAGCCTGCTCCTGTCCCTTTTGTTCATCTTGAAAATGCCAAATTATTTCAAAGGCACCAAAACTCGATTATTTTATCGGGATATTTGAAACATAAAATTAAAGATCTAGAAAGAAACGCTCCTGGCTTGAGTGATTTATTTGGAGAAAATTTTGGTATTAAAGCAAATGATTTAAATGATTTTGAAGATGATATTAAAAGTTTTGTTGAAAAAAACAGAGACAGTTATTTTGCAGAAGCTGAAAAATTAAGTGGGAGGCTCCCCGAAAAAGTTGATAAATCAATAGTGCTGAAAAAAAATGAACTTGAAGACAATTTTAAAAAGAGGCTTGGCTTTTTTGGTAATGAGGTATTTGAAAGGTGTAGGATATATAATTCTAAGTTTGAAGAATACCATTATAATGAGGACAGAGATATACAGGGGAAGTCTGCGGTATGGGAAAATATGAGGAAAGGTTACCTTAAGCAATACCTGGTTAATCAGCTTTCTTTTTCAGGAATAATTCCCACATATAGTTTTCCTGTAAATTCTCTTAAACTCGAAGTTATAAAGGAATATAAGCAAAGATTTGAAGGGGAAGGAGATGTAGCTCTTACACGAGACGCTTCACTTGGCATTAGCGAATATGCTCCCGGCTCAGAAGTTGTTGCAAATGGAAGAATCTGGACAAGCAGAGGAGTTGCATTCAGTCCAAGGGATTTTATGCCAGACAGATATTATTTTATTTGTACCAGGTGCCAGCATGCTGAACTTAAGGAGCACAAAGATAATATTGACTATGTTTGCTTAAACTGTGGGTTTAAAAATCCAAAAAATAATTTTGTTAGAACATTTATAGAGCCAAAAGGTTTTGTAACCTCATATCATGAAAAAGAGGGTAAAGATCCTTCAAAAAACAGGATAAGAAGGCAGTATGCTGAAGAAGCAAAGCTTATCACATTGGCAAAAGATGAACTTTTTAAAGAAACAGATATAAAATTTATTACAAAAGCACTTTTAAAAAGTAAATCACCCGATGAAAAGAAGCAACCAGCAGGAAAGCTTTTTATTGTAAACAAGGGGCCTGCAGGATTTGGATATCATAGATGTCGTAGATGTAACTATATTCAGCCTGCCAAATCATTCAAGTTTGAAAAAATAGAGCATCATACTCTTTTTGATGAAGCAAAGTGTAAAAACGATAGTTTTTTTTCAAGAATAGATCTTGCCCATACTTTTAGTACAGATGTATGCTTGTTCCGTCTAAAAGCTGATATCCCGGTTCCATCTAATATTGGGGAACAGAAAAAAAATGGATATTTAAATGATTTTGCAAGAACTCTGTGTGAAGCTTTCAGGTTTGGAGCCTCTTCTGTACTAAATATTTTACCAGGTGACATAAGAGCAACCTTTAAAATTGAAGATGGGTTTTTCACAATAATACTATATGATTCTACACCTGGTGGCGCCGGCTATTGTGTAAGGCTTTATAATGAAATTGATATTGAAAAATTATTTAAAGAGGTTCTTAAAAAACTTGATTGTCATAATGATTGTTCAACAGGCTGCAGGAGCTGTTTGTGCGATTATACAAATCAGCTCTTCTGGGACTCATTTAAAAGAAAAGATGTTTTAAACTGGTTAAATATCATTAAGTCCCAAAAACATGAGAACCCTTTTATAAAGAAGGGAGCCTTATTAATTGATAATCCTTCACTTAATAAAGCTGAATCAAGTTTTTCAGGATATAAAGATATTCATTTTTTCAGCAGGTCTTTAATGGGCAGTATAACTGATTTAAACTCAGATGATGAAAAAACAAATAGAAACTGGTTTATTTCTCTATTAAACAAAGGTCATAATCTGCATTTTTATTCAGTGTCTTTTTTTGAACCTGGTAAATTAAGTCATTATGAGAGAATTTTATTTAGCTATTTAAGACCTTATTTAGAAAATAACCAATTAACTATAAACAATATTGATGAAAAGGAACTTACTGGTCTTCCTTTTATTTATGCCCAAAATTCGAGTGATGATAAAGGTGGATATTCTGTGTTTTTGAATAAAGAGGTTCCTCTTCTTTTTAACTTGAGCTCTTTAAGCAACGCATATGAGTTAAAAGGAAATGAGGATGTTGATTTAGAAATAAAAAGTAATATAAAAAAATCTATTCCTGTAGATACAGACTCAATTTTCGATAAAGACAATGGTCTTAAAATATGGAGATTGTCTTCGGGAGTTGACAGGCCTTATGAAGAGTTTTTTAAACAATTAGAAAATTCCTCTTATATATCTGTTAATATAAAAGATCCTTATTGCGGAGCAGGAGAAAGGCAGATTAAAAGGCTTGGTGAATTCGTTTCTATATTAAATAATAATAGCGGAGACATTAAAGAGTTAAAAATATCTTTTAAAGAAATGAATCAACGGGACTATAATCATAAATCCCCCGGTCTTGTAAAAAAAGAGATTGAAGAAATCATAATTGAAAAAACCGGTATGGAAGAACAAAATATAAGAATTAATGCTGTTCCTTTTAAGAATGCAAGAAATTTTCATGACAGATCAATGCAAATTTTAGAAACTAGGGCTGACGGAATAGAGGTTGAGCATATTTACGATATGACCGGTGGCATTGACAAACTTCTTGACATAAATCAGGATACTGTTTTTATTTATTCATTTGATGAAAAAAAATAAAAAGGTAACTTACCATTAAGTAAATAAGAGAATGCTTTATTTGCATGTATGTTGTTTTATGAATGTAGATAAATAATCTCTAATTCGGGGAAATATTAATGCACCTCCCAATGACCTAAAGCATCCAGATATTATTCCTTATTATGAATACATGATATTACGTATACGTGTTCACAATAATTACCAGACTGCTGCAAACAGATTTTTTCAAAATCTTTCTGAAAAAATCAAGAAAACAGAAATAAAATATCCTGGAAAAGGATGGACTATTTTCTATGAATTAAGATAACTTATATAACTCATATTTTATGGAATTTAGGTTTAGCTAAATTTCCTTAGAATGAAGAAGCAGGATATTTGGGAGTTTCATGACGGATTTATATATCTGCACAAAAAACACATGTTTTTTATTTTTAAAGTTTCTTTATGAGCCCCTTACTTTTTTATCAAGATGAAATGCTTGTGGCTATAATGTTATCGCTTTCTTCCAAGGTCGTGTTTATTATTTTTAAAATATACTCTAAAAATTCCATTTCCGATTCATCTGTTCCATTAATCAGATATGAGGGTATATTTTCAAAAAAATCAGATTTACTGCAGGGTAGATAATAAACTAGTGCTTCTATTACAGCCGGTCTTAAAAGCTTTTTATTTTTATCCGTATTTGTATATTTTTTTGAAATAACTTCATTGTCGAATACAATAAGTTTGTCTTTAAGGTCGAGACCATGAAATGAAAAATCTTCGGGCTGAAAATAGTCTTTATTATTTTTCTGTATGATATTTTCTATTTCATTTATTATATCTTTATCCTGACTACTAGTTAGATCTTTTATTTCGTGTAGTTTTTTTATGATTGGAGCTGTTTGAGCTTCAGGGTTTTTAAACCAGTCAGGAGACCAAATTCTTGTAATTGTCCAGCCCAGATTTTTTAATACACCCTCTCTGAGTCTATCTCTATCTCGTGTTGAGTTTGCAGATGTGTATGTTGTTCCATCATATTCAATACCCATTAAATAATGGCCCGGATTTTCAGGTGCAATAACCGCAAGATCAATAAAAAATCCAGAAGCACCTACTTTTGGTGTGCACTTAAATCCTTCTTTTGATAGAATATCTGATAAATGTTTTTCGAAACTGCTTTCAATATAATTCTTATTTATTACTTTATTATCCCCCAATTTACCTGTTTCACAATATTTAAGTAGGTTTTTTAATGTCTTTATACCTTTTTTGGCTTTTGAGTCTATAACTATATCCTGAGAATCCATAGAACTGAAAACATGCATTCGTTTTTTGGAACGTGTAAGTAGTACATTCATCCTTCGCCAGCCGGAATCTGTGTTAATGGGACCGAACCTTTTTGGTACTTTGCCTCCAGGTTCTTTTGGGCCGTATGTCAAAGATACAAATATAACATCACGCTCGTCTCCCTGAACATTTTCCAGATTTTTTATAAATAAAGATTCTTGTTTTTCTGAGTTACTCTCAAGCATTTTTTGGAATTCAGAATCTTCTTTTGCTAGTGATTCAACCGTTTGTTCTATTCTGTTTCTCTGCTCAGAGCTCATTGCGATAATCCCAATTGATTCATCGGGATTATTATGAAAATGATGCTTTAATGTATCAGTAATTATTTGTGCTTCGTCAATATTTTTTCTATTTATAAAACAACCATTTTTTATTCTTGAGTATTTGATTCCGTAACTTCCATTCTCTTTGCTTGGCGAAGGAAACAAAATCAGATCGCTGTCATAAAAATAATAGTTCGAAAAGGCAATAAGGCTTTGATGTTGAGAACGATAATGCCATCTAAGTCTTCGGCAGGTAAACATAGGTATAGATGCATCAAGGATGCTTTCTGATTCTTCAAGGCATGTAGGATCATAGGCTTCGGACTCAATTGTTCTGTCAAAAAAACTAGTTGGAGGCAGTTGTTTTGGATCACCAACTACAACTAGTTGTTTTCCTCGAGCAATAGTACTCAAAGCATCTTCAGGCTTAATCTGTGAAGCTTCGTCCATTATAATGAGATCAAATTCGAATTTTCCAGCTTCAAGATATTGAGAGACAGACATTGGCCCCATCATAAAACAGGGCTTTAAAGACATTAATGCGTTTCCTGCTCTTTTGAAAAGTCCTCTTATAGGGGTTTTGGGTCTTTTAAGACTGCATTCATGCCTTAGTAAGGATAACTCGGTATATTCGCTTATTTTACCTCCTCGATATCCTTGTGGAACATCAATATTGTCGATATTTGCGGCTATTTTTTCACACTGAAGAGTTTTAAGCCTATTGTCGTATTCTTTGAAATTATTTTGAATAGTTTGATGCCTGCTCCCTGAAAATTCTGCTAATTGAGGGTTTTCTATCAATACTTCCCTTGCAAGGAAGTCAAAAAATGAAGCCAGGTAAGTGTTTTTAACCTGATCTATTTTAAGTTTGCCTTTTTCAACAAGATTTGTAATTTTATAAAAGCCCGTATCATTTGTCCTTTTTAGTTCTCTAATATAGTCAATCCAATTTTGTAGAGCAGGAATATCATTTAATGCTTTTTTATTTTTTTTCATTATATTTTTAAGTTCTTTACCGAGGCTAAGTGTCCACTGATTATAATTTATTTCTGTAGTATTTCTGAAATCATTATATTTTTCTCTGGATAAAACTATATATTTTTTTATTTTTTCAGATTGTTTAAAAAGAAAATTGAATTTTTTTTCAGAAGAATTCATTAAGGCCATTTTTTTAGCTTCATTACTATTTAGTCTGAGATTAATAAGGGACGCTGCTTCAATAGTATGTTTTAATATTAAAAGCCCCTTTTTGTTAGGTTTGTCAATACCAGGCTGGAGACTGAGTTTACCTTTAAAAATAGTATCGTCGAAGTTTAGTTTTATCCATTTGTCATGGTTCTGCTGCAATTTAACGAGCCTTTCTATAAGCTCAGATAAATCATTTATATACATAGAATCATTTATAATATGCTTTATATTAATAAAAGCTTCTTCTAATTCAGAGATAAAATTTTTATTTATTCCTTTTTCTCCAATAATAGAGTAATTATTCTTAACCACTTCGTTTAACTGATTAAAAATGCCGGCTTTAGAATTAAGCTCATTTAGTATTTTTTCAATATTATATATTATTCCCTCTTCATAAAGATATCTGATTGTTTGTCCATCTTTTTGATCAAGTTTGATAATAGAGTTACCTATATTTGCTCTGTCTTCTGAAAGAATTCCATATTCCATACGGATTGATTTATACCAGTTTCTTAAAGACACGAGCATATCAATATCTGTATCAGATCCTTTAGCATGTCTCCCAAGCGTCCTTTGGTAGTCTGGATTTGCTTTGATTTGGTTCTTTAAGTTTATAAAATCTATAAGCATGTTTGTGTAAGAGTATAACTTTGAAAATTTCAATTTATTATCTATACTTAAACTTTTTAATTTATTTCTTGACTTATGCCAGCTCCTGGAAAACCAACGAAATATATTTTTAGAGTTTATTTCAGATTGAAGGTCAATAATTTCATTGATATCAGGTAGTATTTTTAAGTTAAAAATATTTTTCAGTTTATTTTCGAGTTCATTCAGCGTATTAATTTCCTGTTTTAGTTTGGGCAAAAAATTATCAAGCTCATCGTTTTCGAACAAACTGTCTCTGTAATGCCAACAATAGGGGGGCAGACTTACTACTAACTCAATTATTTTTTTAACCTCCTTAATACCCGCTGGTGTCATGTTTAAAATTTTTTCTGAAGAACAGCCAAGTGCTTTTTTTATATTTTTTATTGGAGTACTAAGATTTAATATAGCGGTATATGTTTTTTTTACAGAGTAAAGTTCTCTTTCTATGGTAGCAGGTTTAACAGAAGAATTGATATGACGTTTTAAAAGAACAAAACTTTTTTTATAACTTTCTGTTTTTGAGAGATTTTCTAGTATTTTAGAGCCTGTTTTTTTAGAGATATCTCTATATTCTTTTTGTATAAGTATAAACAGATTGTAGTAATTTTTTACATTAACAAGATCATTCCCAATAATTCTGGGTATGCTTTTGTGGTCAACATTTTTTTTGATTTTTGATAATTTTTCAATATCTTCAGCTATAATAGTCAACTCATCCAATGATTTTAAAAACAAATCATCTTTTACATCTAATTCAGTGTAAAGATCTGTTAATGCAGCTGAAAGAGAAGCCAGACTTGTTTGCCAGTTTAAAAGTTTTTTTTCTACATTTTCGAGATCAAATATCTGTAAATGCGGGTTATATAGCCCATACCAAGGGTGATTTTCAATTTGGTTTTTATCTTTAAGCTGGCTGGATATATCATTGTATGCATTTATATATGCTTTTATTTGATCTTTGTTTTTTCTTTGAATATCTCTTGTTAATTTCCATCCGTCAAAATTTTCCAGATGAAGTTCAGAAGGATTGATTTTTGACAAACTTCTATAAAATGATGCTGAGGTAAAAATGTGATGTATTTTTATGCCTGTATTTTTCCATTTGGATTTAATTAAATTTACATGACCTGAAAGAGTTTGTTTATGCTCCTCGAATCTCGATATTTCATTGTTTATTTTCGAAGGGCTTCTATAACGACCTTTATTATTAAGTCTTAAATTAATTTCATCCAAAACTTTTCTTTTTTGTGAGTTATGACTGTGGAGTTCAAGACAAAAATCTCCAAGGCCGGCCTGGTCCAGCCGATTTTTTACTACTTCAAGTGCTGCAAGCTTTTCAGCAACAAAAAGTACTCTTTTTTTTTGAGACATTGCTGCAGCAATTATGTTTGTAATTGTCTGAGATTTTCCTGTTCCAGGAGGACCTTCTATAACAAGATTTTTACCTTTAACTGCGTCAATTACTGCACTGTGTTGTGAACTGTCAGCATCATATATAATAGGGTAGTCTGTATGGACATTATCAATTTCATCTATTAAATGCTCTTCATTAAAACTTTTATTTATTTTTGATTTGACTTCCCGGCCTGTAAGAAACTCTGAAACTATTGGATGATGGGTAATTTTATATCCAGCTGGCCAGTTGGAAGGATCAAGGTCAAGGTACATTAATAATTTATTAAAGTTAAGCAATGCAAGTGAAATATATCTTTTCACCTGCCATTCAGGTTTGTTAAATTTAATTAAGTTTTCTACTTTATGCAAGTATTTTTCAGGGGTACTTAGTTCATCCAGTTCAGGTAAAGCCATAGAAAAATCGTTTTTTAATTTTTCTCTTAAAGAAAGATTTGGGATTATATCTTCACCTGAATATTTTAATGTATATTCATATATACTTGTTTCAGGGTTTAATCTTCCTTTATGTATCCTAACAGGAATAAGGAATAGAGGAGCAACATAAGGATTCTTTGCTTTATCTTCAAACCATTGGAGGAATCCAAAAGACATGTATAAAATATTAGCTCCGGTTTCCAAAATAGCTGACTGAGAACTTTGAAGCAGATTTTTTAATTTTGATTCCATTTCATGAGGGTAGTGTAGAACCTGAATGGCATTATCTTGATGCTTCTCAAGCTGAGTCTCCCTCTCTGAAGGTTTAGGTACTTGATATTCTGTCTTAAGTCCTTTGTGCTTTGCCCAATCTTCGGCTGATGGATAGTTTTTAGTCGAAGAAGTTTGATTTGTATCTGGATCAATGTAAATATAACCTGCTTCTTCCAGCTCATCAATTTTAGGCTCAGGTACAGGAATAAATCTCATTTCTTTATCAGCTAAAAGTTCATTAGCAAGTTGATCAGGTAATTCGTCAATTATTCTTAGACTGTTTTTTTTAGAATGTTTGAAATTTATTAGACTGTTTTTTGCTGAAAGATCTAAAAGTCTTAAACGAAGGTTATCTAATGCTTTTTTAGCTGTCGAGTTAGGTTCTGTAATCATAGTTGATATAGGCCTTAAATATTATATTTTTAAACATAATCCTGATTGTTGGATAAATAAATTCGTTTTTATCAGAGTGCAGAAAAAAGAACAATATTGGATTTATTCATATTTTGGAGAATATATAATGAATATTAAATTTAAACTTTACCTTATATGATATTTTAAGTTATATGAAGCTTTATAATAAAATATTTAATTAACGCTGGCATTAAAGGAGATGACGTTGTGATTGAATTCTTTTGCGATATTTGTGGTATTAGGCACAAGGTTGATGATGTTAAAGCGGGTCAAAGAGGAAAGTGTCCAAATTGCAATGCAGTTATTACTGTCCCAGAGGCTTCGCAATCAGGAATTATCTTTGATGAAGAAGAGCTGATATGTAAGGATTCAGATTTACAGCAGGTTTATGATTTTATTGTTAAAAGCTATGGCGATAGAATAGTAAGGCATACAATATTTCCAAATGATATATTACTATTTGAATTACCAGTTGATAAGCTAGCTAAAAGAACCCAGTCAGTATATTTGGCTAAATTTTATATAGAAATGCTTTTGGCTAATAAATTTGCTATATATAGTGAGGTAGGTGAGATAACAATGGACGAAGCGGCTGTCTTTGCCATACGGCTTGCTAACCAGAGTCCTTTTGGACAAATTGTATTAGATGATAATAATATTATGGGTGTTAGAATGCTTATAGATATTGAAAAAGATCTACAGGAAATTTTCACTTGTATGTTGGAAATAGCTGTGTTGGCAGATAAACTGGAAGAACAAATTTTTAATTGGGACAAAAAATAAATTTATACTTGAATTATCAATAAATAATTTTTTGGCTGCTAAAAGCTCCAGTGCTAAAAAATTTGACACGCACTTTTAATAATGGCTGCTATATTTTTTCAAATATTCTAAACGCTCAATAAACCTCATCTACCCAGGCAGGATTTTATGAGATAGAATTAATATCAGGCAGCTTTTTGAATTCGATATACCAGGGAACCTGAGATCTATAATCATCTTCATTCATTACATCAGGAAGTTTTGGAATAAGATGTCTTAGGAACCAAATGGTTCTATTTTATTTGCTTTTGCAAAGTTGTTGTAATTTTGTTGAAAAAAATCATTTTTCTATAATCTGATAAAACAATTCGTTATCATGGGGTTGTTTCATTGCCAGCTTGTGGCTGTTAAGCTTTTCTTTAAGCATATTTTTTCTTTGTTGTATTTTATCTGCGGGGATTTTTTCAAGTCCTTCAAAAAAATAGTTAAGAAAATTTTGGTACTCATTAATTATAAGTGATAGCTGGGATTCGTTATAATTAAGAAAGTTCAAAAGATTTAAATATACATAAATAAAATGAACTCTATGGTCTTGATAGTTTTTCAAGTCAAGCCCTGAATGAAACATAAGCATATCAATTATCCAGATATATGGTTTTAGATCTGTTCTGATCTCAGGCTCTTTATGCAGGGGATAAAATTTAATGTTGTTTACAGGAAATTCGTTGAGGAGATTTAAAAAAATATTTTTGTTAAAATTTGAAAGAAGTCTGTTTTTATATTCATCAGGTAAAATTTCAGGAGGCAGAACCACATCGAATGCCATATCTTTATTTTTATTTATAAATGCAAGGTTTAATATGCTGAGTTCATAGGTTGAAAGGCTATGAAGGAAAGAATCGTTTTTATAAAAAAACTCTATAGGTTGTAGGTCTTCAATATCGAATTCAATATCAAAGGTTGAATCATTATTAATAAAATCTGTTTTTTCATCAAATTTTGAATCTCCAATAAATTTATTAAATCTGAAAAGAAGGTCTTCATTATTAAAATACTCCGGGGGTGCAGATGTTTCATTTTCCTTTATTTCATAAAGAAAGCATAAAGTATTAATGAATTCATTTTCACGTATTTTAAAATATTCTTCAAAACTTATGTTGTGGTTGTTAGTTATAAAATCAGCTAATAAATTTAAATACTCTTTTTTCTTCATTTTTTCAGCTACTTTAAACATGAAACTCCTTTTTATTCTAACTAATAATAGTTCAATTTGAGTTGATGGTAAATTAATTGGGTGTTAGTTGAAATATAAAAACTATAAAGCCTGATTTTCAACCCTCTGATTAATCTCATCTATCTTTTTAACAAGGCTTTTTACTATGCTTTTTTTGTCTTCAAAAAGATAGCTGATGCTTCCGAACTTGTTGAAAGGATGATCGTTCAATACCTTTTTATCCATTCTGCCATTTTTAACAATATAATCTACAACAAGGTTTACAAACTCCATCTGGTTGGAGTTTAGGGAATTGTCATTTAAAAATTCAGCAAATACTTTGTTTGCAGCCTCCCTTTCAAGACCTACAAGACCTGCAACAAGCTTTACAAGGGGCTGGTTTCCAAACTCTTTTTCATAATCTTTTCTTGTTCCAAGGTCGTGTAGTAAAATCTTTTCAAGATGTTTTATCTCAGAATCTGTTATAGGCTTGTTATTTTTAAGCTTATAAACTGCAATATCGTCTTTGTGATTTTTAAGATAATGATCTACTTTTTTTCTGTAGTTTTGAAATTCGCTTGTATTAAACTCTGTCTGATTTTCAACAACTTCCAGAATTTCATCTTCAAAAGAGGTAAAATAAATCTGTGCTTCTTCAGTTTCAAGAAGGGCAACAAGATCTCTTAATCTTTTTCTTACCTCTTCATACTCCTTAATATCAGCATTTTCAAAGAATTCAGGCGTCTGAATATCTGAAATAAGCTTTCTGTTTTTTCTTATCTGGGGAAGATTACCTTTTGTTTCAAGCTTTTCAGCAGTTGATACAAGCTTTGATCTTTGCTTGTAAATACTGATCCCCTGAAGATAGAAAAGCTCGAGAGTATACATCAAAAGATCAAACCTTTTTGCAGACTCAGGATCTTCAGAAGGTATAAGAACAGGGGCAATCTCATCTTCAAGCTCTTTTACCATTTTTTCAGAGATTGAATTCCACTTTTCAATATTTTTATACCTGTGAATATACTTAATTCTCATTTTATTTGAAAAAAGATTTTCATCAAGCCTGTTGATCTCTTTTACAAAACTTTGTACAAGCTCATCCCTGAAGCTTTTGTAATGCTCATTTTGAAAATCTGAATGCTCAAGCTCTCTTGCAATCTTTACCTTAATATTAAATATATTTTCACTTAAAGATTTTACGCTTACTCCTTCAACTCCGTTTTTATTTATTCTGAAAAATTCAAAATTGGAGCAATAATCAAAAATAAGAAAATTCTTTTTATCATCATAAGGCCCGAATAAATCTTTGCAAAGCCTTGTTCCCCGCCCTATCATCTGCCAGAATTTGGCTTTTGATCTTATTTTTTTAAAAAATACAAGATTTACAACTTCGGGAATGTCTATTCCTGTATCGAGCATATCAACAGATATTGCAATATGGGGAGGTTTATTTTTTTGGGAAAAATCTTCTATTAAAGAATCTACATACTTGATTCCATTATATATTGTTGCAGCTGTTTTACCGGCATAGGAGGGATAAAGCCTGTTAAATCTCTGAATTATAAATTCTGCATGTTTTGTATTTTTTGCAAAAATTATGGTTTTTCCAATTTTGTCTCCGCCTTCAACCTTTATCCCTTTTTCCATAAGGTCTGAAATAACCTTGTCTATTGTGTCGTCATTGAATAAAAAGCTGTTTAAAGCTTCTCCTGAAACATCTTTTACATCATCATCAAATGTATCTTCCCATGTCTCTTTTTCCTCATCACTTAATTCATCATAGTGAATGCCGTCTTCAATAAACTTCATTTTTGTTTCTATGGTTGTATATGGAACAAGGAAACCTTCATTTACAGCCTCTTCAAGCTCGTATGCAAATGTTGGTACATCGTTTTCAATATTAAATATTGAGTATGTGTTTTTGTCTATATCGTTTTTAGGGGTGGCTGTAAGACCTAAAAGATGTCCGTCAAAATATTTGAATATATCCTGATACTTTTTGTATATAGATCTGTGGGATTCATCCACGATAATAAGATCGAAATGACCCGGAGTAAAAAGCTTTAATCCTGAATTATCTGTTTTGTCGTCTATGGCATTCATTATTGTGGGATAGGTTGAAAAGACCATCCTGCTTTTTGGATCATCTGCTTTATCAAGGAGGTTGCATATACTAAGAGATGGAAGAAGGTTGGAAAAACTTTTTTTTGCCTGCTTTACAAGCTCTCTTCTGTCTGCAAGGAAAAGAATGTTTTTTATCCACCCGTTTTTAAGCAATACATCTGTTATGGAGACTGCAGTCCTTGTTTTTCCGGAACCTGTTGCCATAACAAGAAGTGCCTTTCTCTGTCCCGACTGAAATGTATCACAAACCGCCTGAACAGCCTTTTGCTGGTATGGTCTGTCTGTAATATTCTGGTTTATATTTACCTTTGAAATATCTTTTTTATGCTTTTGACTGTAAAGATGCCAGTCAAGCTCGTCCTTTGTAAAAAAACCTGAGACAAGTCTTTCAGGATATTCATTATCGTCCCAGAACCAGGTTTCAAATCCGTTTGTAAAGAATATAAGAGGTCTTGTATTATACTCTTTTTCAAGACAGTCTGCATAAAGTTTTGCCTGAACCTTCCCTTTTTTGGGGTCATTGGATGTTCTTTTTGCCTCCACAACAGCCATTGGCTTTCCGTTGTCTGAGTAAAGAACATAATCTGCATAACCCTTTCCTGAAGCTCCAGGCATTCCAGAAAGCTCAACCTCTTCAATACAGTCGTTTCCGACTTCCCATCCGCAGGATTCCAGGGCAAGGTCAATATATAGCTTCCTTGTCTTAAACTCGCTTATGTCATCGCAGACAAAGCTTCTTGATTCAGAGTTTTCTTTTCTAAGGTTAGAGTTCAGGTTTCTTTCTTTTTCAGATTCAAGCTGATCTTCAAGCTCTTTTTGCTTTTTTCTCCATTCCTCCTGTTTTTTTGCAAGTTCTTCCTGAATCTTTCTTGTCTTTTGTTCATAGTATTGTCCGTCCGGGACAATGGATGAATTAAAAGGTTTTTCATTTATATCTTCAGAGTATGAAAAATCTATCCAGGATATAAAATCGAAAAGATTTCTTAAAGATTCGACAGCCTGATCCCTTGTAACAGGCTTTGGAGTATGTGCTGCCTTGTTGCCGAGATCTATAATAAATTTAATTCTTGGAAAAAGCTTTTGGTCTATAATCTCTTTAAAATCAAGGTTGTGAATAAGGGATGAAAGATTATCCCTGTATGGAATTCTAAGATCTGAATCAAATCTGTATGTCCATTTTACTGAAATCTCAAGAGCTCTTCTGATTTGAATGGCCGCAGTGGAGTAAGATGCAAGAAATGCCTTCTCAGCCTCGATGCAGGCTTTTTGTATATCTTTATACTTTTTGTCCTTATCAAGGTATGAGAAGTTTGATTCCATTTATATCTCTCCTTTAAATGCTTTTTGCATAAGTGAATTAAAGTTGTCTTCAAGCTCTTTTAAGGATTTTTGCATCAGTTTTTTCTGGTGTTCTATTTTTTCTACTTTTTCTGCGAATTGGTTTTGTAATTCAAGAGGTGGAATTAAAAAAGGAAATTTTTTTAACTGCGTCATATTTATAGAAGCAATACCAGTAGTTTGTTTAGCTGATTTTAAAAAATATCTTTTACCTCTTGTACTGCCTATTAGATTTGAAGCAAATTGTGCATTTAAAACATTAGAATTCAGTCTTATTCTAAAGATATGGTTTTGGTGGATACAATTTTTGATTTCATTTTTCCAGATTGCTCCTCGACCTAGCTTGTCGGGATCACCCCCTTCTGTAAGTAAAAGATCATTTTTTTTAAGACCATATTTCTCAATGTCAGATGGTAAAACTTCAATGTTAGATATATCATTTAAATCTAAATATCCATCTTGTACATTAGCAACTCGCATATAAGGTACTGAGACAGTTTTTTGGTTATTTAATTTTCTTCCTTTAGTTACTCCTGACTTGATTTCTGCTACAAAACTTAAAAATTGAATTTCCCAATTTTTAGGATTAACAACAGGATCACCAAACATATCGTAAAAAAGGCTTTGAACAAGTTTATCCATAAGCTCTATCTGTTCTTTTCTCTTGTTTATAAGAGCCTGTGCCTTATCAAGGATATTTACTATTTTTTTCTGGGTTTCGAGAGGCGGAAGTAATATTAGATGATTTTCAAATCTTTTTTTAGTTATATGCTTCATGGTCGAACCATGCGTATTACGCATTAAGTTATTGAGTTCTTGATTAACCATATATACAAAAAAATCTTTATTAACATTTTTTTTATCAAAAATAACTTTAAAAATATGCTGATTGAGAAGAGCTTTTCCTCTATTCCATTTAAAAACTCCTAATGTTGCTGACCATGAAATAAGAATGTCATTATTATTAATTTCGTACTTTGATTTATAATAACCTTCAAAGCAATTATATTCTGCTTCAGGATTAGTAAGATTTTGAATTCTTATTATAGGTAATCCTTTATAAGACCAGTCAGTTGGTTTAAAGGAATACCCATTTATATATGTTGCAATATCACCTAACTTAACTCTTTCCCAATTCATCCAACCAACCCCCGAAGCTCATCAATACCTTTATTAATCTCCTTTTCAATCTCTGAAACCCTTTCAAGAATTTCTGATGGAGGATCATAATCAACCTCTTCGTAAATAATCTCCTTATACCTGTTTATGGAAAGATCAAAATCGTTTTCTTTTATTTCATCTTTTGGAACCATGAAAGACTTGTCTGTTCTCGATCTTTTGTTTTCATTTTCAAGATTATGAAACCTTTTAACAATATCCGGAATATCGCTATTTTCCACAGGCTGTCTTTTGTCGTCCAGGGAATATCCGTCTGATTCCATATCGTAAAACCAGAC
>JBNJGP010000045.1:0-22643 GCA_051747805.1 Candidatus Muiribacteriota bacterium | reverse complement strand
AGGCTACAGTGAGGGACTTATAGGTATTTTAAGCAAAAACAGAATCAGCAGAATGGAATACACCAGGCCTGCGGTGCAGATGGCTTTTACATCTTTTGTTAGTGGTTTTTGTTCAGCAACTCTTAAACTATTATAACTTGCGGCTTACCATAAAGTCCAAGCTATTTAATAAAATTAGATTATGCCCACATTTTTTTCTTTTCTATCCACCAGAAGACACTCATTCTATTCCAAACTTTTAAACTAAACTATCTATCATATCAATAAAAACAGGCTTTAAATTTTCAGGTAATTCTTTAAAACGCTGAAATAGCCATTCTAATTTGAAGTCATCACATCTTTTCCTAGCTTTTTCATGGATTCTTGTAGCAATTACAGTTTCATCTTCTGATAAAAAAGCAGGGGGAAATTCAAGCTCTTTTAAAATTTTATCTGCTCTTTCAACATTCATATCTTCTATCTGATCTTCTATTGTAATAAATTTTGAAATCCAATTCTGAGCTTTAAATTTTCGACCATCAACAATTTCATCAGACAATATTTCTATGGTTTTTTTAAGATCCCATGGTGGTAGATCGAAGTCACCATATTTTATCAATATTTCAGATTTAAATTTTTCTAAATGATTATAGTACTGGTTCCAAGTTAATTCTGATTTATTAAGCTCATTATAATAGTAATCAAAAAGATCTAAAGCTCTCTGCATCAACTTAAAATCTTCCAGGTCATCTTCCATACCTTCGTATATCGAAATTGAATCTTTAACATCTTTACTCAAAAGCTCTAAATCATATTTATTACTAATTTCTGAATCCCACAAATTATTAGCTTTTTGTGCTAGTTCATCTTCCCTTTTATTCAATTCCTGCAAGAAATTTGACAAATTATTAAATGTTTGGTCTAGCTGTTTTAATTTAATAATTTTTATATCATTATTAAGCTGCTTTTTGTACTCCTTGGCTGTAGTTAGTAATCTTCTTAAGTCAATGATTTTGATAATCCCAGAAACTCTCTTATTTTCTGTTATCCATTGGTTAACTGCATCACAATGCTTTTTTGCCTCAGCCTGTTTTTCCCAGTTCTTAAGTTGTTTTTCAACATGATTTTTTAAAGTATCAGCATAGTCATTAAGACCTAAATATCTCAGTTTAGAATAAATTATTTTACCTAAATGTTTTTTATACTCACCTACTTTGTCTGGATTATCTGACAATAATACTTGTTCATCCAACCAAGAGTTAAAGCCTTCGACAATAAATTGCCTTACTTTTCCAAGATCATTTTCTAACTCATTTATTTCTTGATCAAGCCACAAGCCTTCACTTTTCATTCTCTCTGACTCTGATTTCAAGTTAGCAGCCTGCCAACAAACGTTATCAATATTATTATATTTTAAAGACTTTTCAATTTCATCCCATGCTTTATTTTTTCCTTTTTCAATACGCTGGATGGATTCAACGGATTTTTCAGACTGCTTTTTTAATTCTACCAAGCTAGAGACTAAAACAGGGGGAACAGGTATCCTCTTTTCAAGATCTTCAGCTAGATTATTGTAATAAACTATATGTCTATGAGTTTCAGCGTCTTCCCAATCATTAATTAAATTTTCCCATTCTTCAGAAGCTTCTCCAATGCTTATCAGCTCTGTATTATCAATTTTATTAAGATCAAAACATTTATTTGTAAAAATATCAGACCCTAACCATTGACTGACATCAAATTTATCTCCGTTATTATCAACTAAGCATATTTTTTCTCTTCTACTAGAAACAAATACAGCAAAAAGCAAGCCAGCAGAAAAAAGATTAGCACCATAAGGTGGTAAGCATATAGAACGTAATTCTTTCGAAATTATAAACTGCTCATCATCAGAATCTAACTTTGTTTTCCAGAGTTTAATTATCTTTTGAGGAATTTTTGACTTAGGATCTGAAATTTTTCCAGATTTATTAAAACAATCCCAGGAGTTTTTAAAAATACTTAAAGAACGATTTTTATCTTTTGGTTTCTTTGATAGACATGAATCATGATCCAGCTTTCCACCTAATAACTCCATTGTCATTTCATAACATGATTTATTTGCATTACCTTTTGATGTTGCAAAGCCGTCAAAATTAAAAGGCAATACTTTGGGGTATATCTTTTCAAAAATTTCGCTGCATATAAGCTTAATTCTCTTGGAACTCAGCTGATCTTTAAATGCTGAAACATATTCTCTTGATTTAATTAAAGTCTTCAGCTGATCATATAATTTTTTAATATTTTTTTCTTGATGAGCCCCAATCAGATTCCCAAATTTTGACTTATCTTCATGACTAAGAGAACTGGATAAAACTGATAACTCTGCCATATTATTACCCACTTCATCATTTTCATCAAAAAGAATAACAACAAGAAAAGGCAAGTACCCGAACCCTATTTCTTTTGAAATCTTGCTAATATATCTAGAGACGTTAAGTTTGAATTTTTCTATATCCTCACCAGGTCCAAGATAACAATAAAATATAGTACCACGTTCTTCATCTGCCTTTAATGCTTCAATCCAATTTTTAGCTTCAAGTCTTAAGTTAAGCTCAATATTTAAAGAATTAATAATTTTAGATTTAAACACCCATTCTTTAGTTTTAATCTCATTTTTTTCAGCAAAATCAGGAGCAATATTTTCAAATAAGTCTCCACACCAAGATGTAATACTAGTCACGAAAAGTTCAGACTTTTCTTTTCGATCAAAATGTCCAGCTACACGCTGTCTAAGAAAAGATAAAAATTGCGTTCTTGGAACAGCATCTCCTAATATATCAAAAAGATTAAAATTACTATCCCATTCAATAATGTTATATTCATCTTTAAGTTCTTCTAAAGTAGTTGAAATTTCATTTAAATTCAAACCAGTTAGGTAACAAAAAGCTCTATCTGAATCATTCCTGTCCAAGACATATAAACCAATTTTTGAAGCTAAAACTATTGCCTGAAGAACCTTCAAATGTCTTTTTTGAAGATTAGATGAATATTTATTAACAACTGTAGAATATGAATGAGCAATAGTACCTTGCTGGGCACTTTCCTCAGAGTTTATAAATTCATCAAGAAGGCTTTGAGACCATAAATTTACAGGTGCAAGTTCAAATAAACCATCATCCAGTTCTACGGTTTTATCATAATTTCTAGAGACAGCTTCAGCTAACAAAGATAAAGCAGATCTTTCCTGGAGAAATTTCCCTGCAGCTGAAAGGTAATACAGTACCCATATTGCAAAAGGCGAGAAAGGCCAGCACCCTTTTTTAATGACAGAATGAAATTTTTCTTGATTTTTCCACAATCCATTCTTTTTAGAAGCAGGAAACCATTTGTTTAAAAGATATCTAACTTGTTCAGAGTCATCCTTTCTTTGCTTTGTATCGAGCCATGTATTTATCTGAGAACCTTTTTTTTCAATCAAATTTGCTATAAGTGTTTCTAAATTAGTGCTCAAATACGACTTAGCTGAATTTTGATAACGTGTTATTACTCTTAGTACATCATTTTTATATTCTGGATCAATTCTTTGTAAATATGCAGCTAGCTCAAACTGAATAAAGCCGACAAAAGTAGTTTTCTCAGAATTATTTTGTATACCTTCAAAAAGTTGCTGTAATACACCACTTCCAGCTATTTGTCTCTTTAAAGTCGCAAATTCGGCGTATCTACCGAATTCATCAAATAAAATCACTATACTTGAAAATGGGGTCTCTGGACCTTCTCCACAATAATTATGGGAAACAACATCAAAAATATCTTTCAAGGATTCACCACCATGAACAGAAATCTTCAATCCATTTTCTTCAAATATAGGAGCTAAAGCTTCATAAACTTTTTCATCTTGATTTAATAAAGAACTTACTACATTATCAATATCAGGAAGCTGGGTTTTTTCTAAAATATTATCTTGATGCTCACTGATATTAGCCATAAGTTCAACTCTTTTAGCAGCTTCTTTAAATCGAGGCCTTAAATTCTCAAGTGGAGTCAAATCAACATTTTTCAATTTAACCTGCTCCATAACCTGCTTGCTAACTTCAGCTGTTAAATCAAAGTTTTCCATGCCATTCAACGCTAGTATAAGGCAAGGTTTACCCATATTTTTTATATAGTTTTCAATTTCGATCCCAATTTTTTTATCTGCATCTTTTATACTTTCTAAAATTGATTCAGATATCTGACCTTTTGGATTGCCAAGAAGTTCAGCCAAAGAAACAGCTAAATGAGATTTCCCAGTTCCATAACCTGCAATAGCTAAATTAAAAGAATCGTCCGAAAAACCTACACATGATTTAACAATAGATTGAGTAAAACTAACAGTATCTTTTAATTCATGATCTGTAAAAGTATCACCTGCATCACTAGATACACCATGATATTCCGGGCCATGAAAAACAAAGCATGAAGCTGCTTTTTTTGCAAAATCAGGTTTTTTTAATAACCAGTCTAAATTTACTGCACCATTAAAGAGTTTTTCAGTTTTAAAACGAACTAGTTCCGAAACCTTAGGAGACATAAATCAACCCCTTATTATTATTTTTTGATATAAACAATTTAACCATTTTATAAAAAATGCCTAAATTCAGTTCTTTCAAACTTCTTATTAAAAAATCTTTTTTATAAATAACTATTATTTAAATTGTTTACTTTTATAATTAACTAAGAACAAAAAAGCTTTTAAAGAAGATCATCATATATTTTTTCCCAAAGGTTATTGCTTTTAGAAATACGCTGTATAACCCATGGTTCCATTTGCCGATCTACTGCAACAATCTTTTTTTGTTCTAAATTAATAAGAAACTCATGAGAATCTGAAATGTTCCATCCAGGAATAGATCTCCAACCAACCGCTCTTTCCAGATCTGTGACTGTAACCTGATTCTCATAAGGGAAATTGACTTCCATCTGATTAATCAACCAGGCTCCATAGCCCCAAATATTCTCTTTTGTTAAAGGCGCTGATATTCTTTCACAAATATTTTTATTTTCTTTTATAGCTCCACACAGAGAAAAAGAAGCTGGGTCATTATACATTCTTATTAATGGCCCAATAATATTATTAAAGTTACTTAATTCATAAATATTGTTTAAATAATTTTCAATTTTTGCTCTGTCAAATTTTAAACCCATCAAATTAAAACTCTGTGAAAAAACCTGAAACCAAACATCGGCACCAATATTAGTGCTACAAAGATTAAAATGACAAATCCATTGCGTTATACTCTCATTTAAAAAAGGGTCTTCAAAAAAAACTGCTCTACCAAAATTTGTCAGTACAGGTTCCTTCACAGAGCTTCTAAAAGAAGATAACGATAATTCAATTAGCCCCATACCTCTGCAATAATCTAAAGTAGGCGTTACTTTCCCACTGGACTTACCTGTCGGAATACCTGTTATATTTGCTATCTTTTGAGCATCACCTTTTTTACCAGTAGATGCAAATTTAAGCATAGCATTTATATAACTCCTCTCAGGAATAAAAGTCTTATGGAAATGCCTTGAAAGTCTACTATTTATTTTTTCTTGATTAGCCATTAAAATCTCTGTCTTGCATTGATGTTACTGCAATTTTAAAAGCTTTGGTTTCTAATTCATTATTATTATTTAAAGAAGGTCCTACTGAATAACATTCTCCTTTTTTAAGCTTTGACAAACGATCAGCCCAAAGTTTTGCAGGTTCACTTGTCACAGTTTCCAAAACTTTCGAGTATTCCTTTACTTCAGTATCTGCAGGTTTAAAAAACAATTTATGACCTGCCTGAAACAATCTATTTCTTTCTTCAGGATAGAGATTAATTAAAGTTTGAGTTGCCAAAATTAACGAAATACCAAATTTTCGACCTTCGGTAAGATATTTTGCTAAAGGAAATTCTTCACGATGATTTAAATTTTGAACCTCATCAAGTACAAGAACTTTAGGCAAATTTTTATTGCCCGCACCTCTTACAAAAGAATAAAAATCCCACATCAAAAATTCAGATACAAGCTTCCAGGCTTGCATATCTAAACCTGCAAGCTGAAAAATATTACATAAATGATTCTTATCAGTAAAAAGATAATCCCAACTTATTCCTGTATTTTCTGATGAAAAAGGACTGTCCATTATAAAAGGTTTTAATTTACTCATTAACGATTGTACTGCAGCTTTTTGCTTTGACTTGTCATCTAAATAGCCTTCCAATATATCTAAAAGAATTTCCAAGTTGAAAGTGTCACCATAAGTTTGAATCCCATCATTAACCGCATCGAGTAAAACACTATACTGCTGAGGACCTAAATCATGAACAGAATTAAATATAGAAGTTATTCGCTTAGAGGCAGTGCCTATATTCTCAGGAAAAATTTCACCACCAATTATCTGGTTTTGAAGTTTAAATGGACTTATAGGTAAAGGTTCTTTAATTATATAGTGTTGTTTTGGATAAAGGTATTTTTTAGTTTCATCTTCAAGCTGTTCAGGTAAAAAACCATTTGTGTAATCTACTACCAAAGAATTTTGATTTAACCAGCCCAGTTCATTTAATATGCATTGGATGGCATAAGTCTTACCCATTCCTGAGCTTCCAAATATCAGCATGTGCCTGTTGCTTAGTTCTTCATGACCAAACTCCCAATATACTGTTCTACTTCCATTAACAGAAGTCCCAAGAAACACTCTATCAGGTATATTATTCAACTTTTCTGAACCTAAATCATTTTCATTCTCATTATAATCTCTATAGTCAAAAGCCTCTGAAGGTTTAGAACTTTCATTCGGACTAACAGCTGTGACTTCATCTACCTCTTGATCAATTTCTCTAACCACAGATTCTCCTAATTCCTTTTCATTATTAAAATTGGTTAAAATTTGTTCTTCATTGATTTCTGACCTAATGCCTTCATCATCAAAATCAGGTTCTGCAGTTTGTTGTTCAAAACTGGACTCATAATCAAAAAAAATAGTATTTATTTTATCATAATTATTAAAAGATACACTTTCCCCATAGCAAATCTTTCTTAATGCCCTATTGCCAGCACTAATATGGGGTATTGCAATATCTTTTCCCATTATATCAAACATTCGAGTTTCTTTATTTTCTATTGTTTCCGACATATTATCGATTGAGCAGGTAAAAATTGCAGCACCCCATGAAATTGAATACTCACCTTCAGCAAGACGTTCAAAAGCATTCAAAACTTCATTTTTTCTGTTTAACTTCACAGATGTTTTGCTTGCAATTAGTCGGTGAAGTTGTAACCACCAATATCTGGCATCTGGCCTGTTCTCAGGGCTTACACTATTTTCATTAAAATTATAGTTTTGGTTTTCCATTTTCGGTAAAAAAGCAGGAATTAAAACATCTAAACCATTTTGAATCTGGTGATTTGCTTTTTCTATATGCCGGTCTATATTTTCAGATATTTTACACTCAATTAGTTTAATATTAATATTAAAAATATCTTTATCATCGATATCTGCAGTGATCAGCATTAAATCAGGCCTCATTTTCGATTCACTACGCTCAAACCAGTGTCTATAAGCATCAAGAGATACAAGTTTGTTACAAAGATACTCATTGGAACTTGAAAAAATTTTACCAACAAAAGAATATGCTAAAAGATCCCTTATCTGGTTACTACTACCTGTTGATTTTATTAATGAAAGGCCTGAAAAAGACTTTGCCTGATTTATTGTAAATTCAGCTGCCTTAGAGTAATCTTCCTGACTCCAACCATTTACTACATTTGAAACAGAATCCTTAAGCATCTGTTTTATATCAGAAAAATGGAACTGCTCTGTTGATATAGTATAATTATCTTCACCATGAGCTCCAACACCTGAACCGAAACCTATAATGTCTCTTACTGATGAATCAGAACTGCTTTGTATTAGCTGTTCATCGATACTTGAATCAATGCAGACAACCCATTCTGTTTTTTTATGAAGAATATCTATAACTTTTTTCCATGGAGAAAAATCACCACATCCTAAAGCAACATAAGATCCTCTTTCAATTCCTTTTATTCTGGTCATTACTTCCAAATGCTTATTAGCAATTTTAAACTGCCTATTACTTATGACCCTATATCTTGAATCAGAAGATCTCCTTTCTTCAGGAGCACAAAAAATTTTTTCAAGAATAGGAAATTTTAAGTTTCTTGATGTAGTATCAAAAGGCTCAACTTTTTCAAAATCACTACCATTGTCGGAAGTTATAAAACGGCTTAAAAAAATTATATCTGCATCAAAATTATCATGAAGTATACTTAAAAATTGTTCATAATTATTCTCAGGCTTAACAATTCTATGTGAAAGAGATAATTTGCATTTTCTATAGTGAGAAAGTTTATTCTCAACCTCTGAAGCTTCCCACCTTTCTTTCCACTCTTCTATCCAGTTACTAACGCCTGTATTATCAGAAGACTCTGAGAATATAGTTATATTGATATGATACAAACGTTCATTAATATTTTGGTTTATTTCATCATCACTTATATACTTATCAACAGCAGCTATTAAAGGCTGAATATCATGATTCTGAAATACAGCGATACTTATACTGTCCTGAGCATGAGTGTGAAGCTCCCAATAATCTTTAAGCACTCTATAAATCAGAAGAGACTCACTAGTTTCTTTAAACATAATCTGATCTGATAAATCATCATCAAAATTATCATATTTAAGCATGAGCCTTGTCGATAATGAAGCCTCTGCAGAATTATCAAGACCTATACGATGAAGGAGCCCTTCACCCCTCACAGAAGATTCAAAAACACCAGAACTGTCTTTTAATATACCGGATAGAGGCATTTTAATAACTGCGAGATTTAAATAATAATTCCATAATGATATGGGAAAGCTAGTTTTTTTAACTGAATTAAATTCTTTATGAGCTTCATAATTAAAGCAGTTAAACAAATATAGCATTCTTGACTGAAGCATTTCTAAAAGTGAAGGATGAAGCACAGTAACTACTGCAGAGGGCTCATATTTTTGCCATACCCAAGAGTTGAATTCATTATGATTAAACTGCTTTAGAACTAGAAAAAATTTATGAAGAATTGCTGCATAATCTTCAAGCGTTTTATTTTCATGATCAAAATAATAATTATATAATTCTTCAATAGCTTGCCTTAAAGTGTCATACCCAAATAAAGCTTTAAAAAGACCTTTTTCATTTACTAACTTAACAAAATCGTTGTATTTTAAAGCCAAATTTTTAAATAGTTTAGCAAATTTCATATCTTCATTTTTTAAATCTTTATAAAAAATATCTAATAGGTTTAAGGTAAAATAATCATTTCTTCTTACCCCCTGTAACAAAACTCGATTTGCTTCATTTTCATCTTTAGAAAGCATAAGTTCTTCATAATATGGAAAAGAAAAGACAGGAATAACAGGCTTTTCATAATTACGAAAATCACCCATAACTTTATCAAACAATTCCAACGCTACTTTATAAGGAGAAATATCCGGGATTCTTATTGAAAATTTTCTTTCAATAGGACATCCTGGAATATTTGAATCAATTATGATTGAAAAATTCAGATTTGGCTCTTTATTAGCTTTATAAGTTAAATCTATGTCTTCATTTTCTAACAAAGATTCAACAAGTATATTATCATTTGTATTTCCAGAATCTTTTATTTCAATATATTCATTAAACCAGACATCAAGACCGCCTAAAAATTTTTTTATAAAATCCCTTGCAATATCATGTTTAGCTGATGTTTTTTTACTTTCCGATTCAAAATTATGTTCAAATTTATTAGATATAATTTTAATTTCACTGCATATTTCATGGGCAATAAAATTTTTAGATGATGCATTCTTTTTAAAATCACCTAATGTAATCCATATGGCAGTCAAAACACTTTCAACAGGATCTGTGCCAAGTTTTTTAAATTTAGGCTCATCATTGCTGCTGCTTGACTCCTTCTTAATTTTAAACTTAAAAATATTGTCTAAAATTTCTGTATAATCGCATTTCAAAAGACTTTTCAGCTTATTTTCATCACCTGTATCAATATATTCTTTTAAATCTTCTAAAAAATCATTATCCGATTTGTAAAAACCTATCTTTCCATCTTCATACAACAAATTTTCATCAGTCATATTAGATTGATAATCAAAAACTTTGTTATAGTACTTATCTCTGGTAGTTTTATCGATAAACATTCCATAAGAAGCGAAAGAACTAGCAGATTCTATATATGGTCCAATATTTTTCTTCTTTATAAAATCAAAACTAGAAAGATTGGGCAGATTAAAATAATCCAAAGATGTTAATAAGACTTTAAAGGCATCTTCTCCAGCCTGAATTCCTGCTAAGTCAATGCTCTCTAAAAAATAACTAATCTGAATAATATCTGTAGGTACACGCTCTAATAAATTCATAAGAACATGATCAAATTTTGGAACAACATCAAGTTCATAACCGATATTATTGTTTTTTAAAAAACTTTCTATCCAGTAAACAAAACTTTTGTTTAAATAATTCTGAGAATTCCATAATACTGAAGCAGAGCATGAATGAAAATCAGCTAAACTTGAAGAATCATTAATATAATCTACACCGCCAAGCACAATCAGCTTGGTTCTTTCAGAAATATTTTCGAAATCAGAATTTCTGTATTTAGTTAAATTACCATCAAAATCCAGCCAATCCTTATTTTTTGCTTCATCAAGAAGCTTTTCAGATCCAGAATTAGATTTATCCCATAATTGCCATAAAGGTTTTGCAATCTTATATACTAGATCAATATCCTTTTCACTTAGTAATGCCTCAAGTTCTTTGCCTATCGAAACCATTATATCGTTGCTGTATCCTGGCAAAGTTATAATCATTTTTTTAGAATTAGAGTCTTTATAATCAGCCTGATCAGAAATATATTTACAAACACTTTGAACAAAATAATTCATTAAACCTAAACCTCTCTTGATTTAAAAGGATTTTTTATCATTGAGCAGGAATCTGAGAGAACAACAAGCATACCTGATTCATTAAGCATATTAATTACCCACTGATCTGTATCTGAACCTAGTGAGTCAGGTTTGTGAAAACCAGACCATTCTATTGAATCAGTTAAAAAATTGGTTCCTATAGCTATTCCAAATCTTATAAATAATTGTTCTTTAAAAGATTCAAAAGTCATTCTTTCCCCTGGCCTGATGATAGTTAAAACAAAGAACCTAAGGAATTTCTCTGTTAATACAAATCTTGCTCCAGCTCCTCTCCTTGGAACAATAAAACCCATTTTTTTTGCTATATTCAGAAATAATTTATACCCATAATCATCATCAGCTTTTTTATAAGGATCTTTAAAATTTTTATTCTTTTTTTCAGCTTCTTCTCTCTGTTTTTCAATATTACTTTGAATATCTTCATGCCTTACTGCATTCTGTATCATCAAAAGATTTGATTCTAAGCTCCGTCTCGAAATCTTTTTTAAAACTTCATTCTTTCCTTCGTAATCAGAAACAGCCCATGCATAACCCAAAGGTGATCCTGAATCTTTATTCAACCTGTCAGCAGAATAATACCTTGCACTCTGAGCACAAAGTGTTCTTAGTACCTGAAAGGCACAGGCAGTTTCCAGCAATGAAATCCTCTCAACTGGATCTATTTCTGCTTTACAAATTCTCAAAATATCTAAAGTAAAAAGATAACCTTCTCTCCAGGTCTCTTCAGGACACCATCCGCATTCAGTAAAATTTAAATCACTTTTTTTATGGTCTTTATAATAAGTCTGAATATGAGTATATTCTTCAACTTTCTCATCTATAAAAGTTACCAGATCACTTATTCCCTGTGGAGAATCATTGAGAGACTGATTTAAAAAATAATTTATGCTTTGCCTTAATAACTCAGGATCAGATTCTTCATCACTAAGGCTTAAATTGATATCTCTGCACCAATTATCAATATCACTTTTAGAAACTCTTAAACTATTACAGATTTGAAGATATAAAACCTCTCCACCACGTGCTAAGAAAAGCCTTTGCCTAGAATCAAAAAATGACCAAAAGCCATCATCACCCCATGCTAATTTTTTTTCACTGTTATTACTTTTATATTTGACATCTTTCCATATCACTTCTCCTGATAAAATTTCTGAAGAAACAGCTGTAAAAAACTGAGCACACCATGTTCTGTCGCCACCAACATGCTGGAGACCTAAAAAAAGATTCTCCAAACTCTTCATAGCATCTTCTTCAGTTAAACCTGAAGCTGATATTCTGCTTTTTAAATTAGTTATAAAGTTTCTATAATGATTAATATGAGATTCATGCCTTGTTTCAAGCTTTGAAGCACCAAGTAAAGAAAAAAGCTTAAGATTTAATCTTAATTTAGGTGCATATTCTAACTTTTCATTTTGCCATGATCTTAATAAACTTATGTCAGGAAATAAACAGCTTTCAATTTCATTATTTCCTATCCTTTTTTCAGATACAAAAACCAATAAAAGTTCAAGCAAAAATTCCGGTATAGTTTGATCTTTAAAAAATCTCCTTCCAAAAAGCTGAATTCCAGGATTTGAATCAGGCTGTTGAATTTCGTCAGATCTTCTTATAATATCAGGAAACGGATTAGGCATTTTTTGTTACCTCCAAAGAATTATTTTCAATAAAGAACTGCTGCTCAACAAATGAATTATCTGTTTTTATATTAATAAGAGTTAAATTTTTATTATAAGAATTTTTATTTAAGGTAAGTAACTTTGCTTTAAACGCTTCTATTCTATCACAAAACCCGGAATTTAATGACTGAGTAATGTTTCCATAATGGCGATTTATCACATAATCTAAAAAAGGAAGCTCCAGTTCCAGTTCAGCATCATCTAAAGGACCGATACCGGTAAATACCAGGGTATTCTTTTTTTTGACACCATCATCTTTTTCTTTGATTCTCAGGTCAAAATCCTTTTCTCTGAAATCTGAAAGAACAACCTGAGTGTTTTGTTTCACATCAAATTTTCTTCTTGCAAGAGTTATATAAAGATTCCCCTTAAAGGAAGATTCTTCTGGTATCCTTACCCCGGAAAAGTATTCCTGAAGCACATGAAGAATTCTGACTTTTAGATGTTTTTTTTCGATTTCTTTTAGCTGGGTATAATCATCTTTCCATTTTATAAATTTTAAAAACATTGGAGATGCAAGAAATTTTGATATATAATTTTCACTAATAAAGTGAATATCATTATATTTTGCTGAAAAATCATAAAGAAAATAAATTATTCTTCTAACCTGCCTTCTTGCATAATGTTGATAAGATTTATTATGATTAATTTTCCCCGAACCTATTCCCATTAATTTATTTAACTGGCTTTTTCCAAGCCAGTTATCAATATCACAATCTAAACTCTGACCCCTTACCCATAGCTTCCTTTCAAGCTCAGAACTTATTTCCTGACCGATCTCCATTTCCTTAATTTTTTTAATTATTGAAATTTGATCTGCTTTAAAATCCTTAAATTTACCGCTATCACCAAAAAATCTGTTAAAAAACAACAATTCAGTCAAAAGAGGTGGGTTTGGTTTGTTTGAATACTCTATAATATCATTATAATTCATTCCCGAAGTAATTATATATGCTAGATGCTCTACAATTTGACGCAGAGTAAACCTACAACCATATTCGAATAATCGTCGATATATATAAAAAATCCTTTTAACAGCAAATTTATTGTTATTTAAAATATCAATATTAATTTTTACTGGACAATTAACCTGTTGCTCACAATTATCGCACTTAGCCCAAGCTTCAGATTTTATAATTTTATCAAAAATATCCCTTGCAATATTTAAATTATCAAACATCGCCAAATTTATTATAATATACTCTTTCCCATTATGAAAAAAAGGGGCAGGCCTGCTTTCTGAAAAAGCCTCAAGAAGTCTGCTTTCTGATTCGAGTAAATTTTTTGCTCCATTGTTTTTATCTGAAGCTTTAAAAGCTTCAATCAAAGTTCCAGTATTAGAAACCAAAAGCATAACAGGGGAATCATTCTGCTTTGAATCATTAATAATTTCCACCCACTCTTCAGTTTTCCATTCACTAAAATCTTTTATAATTTTGATTTTTTCGTTAATAAGCTCCTGTTTATCCAATGGCTTATCTAATTCTTCTTCGTTAGAAAGCCCTTTTAAATCTTTAAAAAGTTCAAGAGCTATTGTTGTTTTACCATCACCTGCGTGTCCGGTTAAAATTACATCCTTTTTATTATTTACAATTTCATTTTTAATAGTTTCTACAAGAGGGTGTTTTACATGTATATATTTAAACCATTCAGTACAGGCCTGACTCTCAGCAAGCATATTTGAACTGTTTGAATTTAAAGTATGAAGAGTATTAAGATATTCTACAAATGGATTGGGACCCTCAATAATATCAGGTTTAAACTCTACTTTAGCAAGATCATGATTCTCTGGAATTTCTGTTTCAAATTTTTCTTCTTTTTCTATTGTTTTACTTTGACTATCAATGTTTTCTAAAGATTTTTCTCCTATTGCTACTAAAAACTCATCCTCCATCTCCTGAGCAGAAGAAAATCTAAACTGGAATTTTGTATTAACAGCTTGAAAAAACCATTGCTTCAAATCCTTGGTCAAATCATCCCTTAAATTATTTATATCAGCTACTTCAGCACCTGCAGACAAATGCTTGTAAGGTTTTTTCCCAAAAAAATATTCAAACAGTGTTACTCCAAGTGCAAATAAGTCTCCATCTTCACAAAAATCTCTGTCTGAGTCTGAAACATTATCCGGCGGTACATATCCTTCAGTACCTGCGTAAGTTTTTATATCAGGATAAGAAGCAATACCAAAATCTATAAGCTTTGGAGAATTTTCATTATCTTGTGATACAATTATATTCTCAGGTTTAATATCGTTATGTAAAACAGGTTTATCAGAATAAGTATGAAGCATTTTAACAAGATAAATTAATTTTTTGCCTATCTGGATAAATTTATCAAAATCTGGAAGCTCTTTATTAATCAATTCCCTTAAAGAGCTTCCTTCAACCCATTTAAACGCTACAAGCCATCTTTTATCTGACCATTTCTGGCAATATTTTGACTTAATTATATCACTGTGCGAAACAAGCGAAGACATCTCTTTTTCATTAATGATTCTTTCCTGGGGGACATCAATATTAAAAAGCTTTAAACATAACTCTTCTTTAAGTGGACCATACGCTTTATAAATCTGCGCATCAGATCCTTTATCTTTAAAATATTCTATAATTTTAAATTGTTCATTAACATCTACATCATCTGGGCTTAAAGGGTTATTGGAATATTTTTGTTTTTGATTTTCTGTTTGGTTTATTTTTTCATAAATATCTTCAGTGTCAGGCCTTTTAACCAAATCATACTGAATCAAATCAAATATAATATCTTGTAAATCTTCAGATAAACCGGTTTCACTTATTTTATTTTTGAATTTACTACTTAAACATCCATCTGTATTAATTAATTCTTGTGAATTTTTAAAAGGAAGTTCACCAGTAAGCATTTCATAAAATATAACTCCTAAACTGAAAAGATCTGATTTATAATCAGAAGAACCCATATAAATTTCAGGGGCCATGTATGGACTCTTTTTTAAATTTTCAGGTTCAGCCATGACTGTATGTTCAACACCTATGGCATGAAAAGATAAATCAAAATTCATTATTTTTGGAATATCATTTACTATAAGAATATTATCTGGTGACAAGTTCCTGTGAACAATCTCATTTTCATGACAACTTTTAAGACCATTTAAAATACCCTGGATATAAAAAGTTGCTTTACTTTTTGGTATAGGGGCATTTTCTGAAATATAGTCTTCCAAAGTACCCTGCTCTGACCAGTAACTCGATTCAATAATATAACCATAGTCATTAGGGACTTCTATAACATCCAAAATATTTGGGTGCCCATCAATATTTGCAACTGTTTCAAGATTTCTTTTAGAGCGTTCTTTAGCTTCTTTATAAACAGAATCATCGATATTATTTAAGGGTTCATAAAAGACCCGTAATCTTTGTAACCTTCTTATATTAGTATCAATTCTCTTTGCAAGAAATTCATCCCTGTCTTCACCCCGATAGAGGTATTCAACTATTTCATAACCTGGTAAATCAAAGCTTTTTGATTTACCAGGCTCACTTAAATTTTTTATATAATTACAAACTGATTTAGCTAATTCTGTGTCTATAATAGAAGGTTTAGTTTCTTTCTGATACTTTAGATATGAAACAAACCTTTCTATACTACTGAATGAAGGCTGGTTTTTCTTAGTTTTTATACTTGAATCTCCGGTTACTTCAGCATTGGGATGAGTTAAAACAACAACTGATTCTACATAGGGTATTTCTAAATATGAAAATTTATTTTGGCATAGCCCTTTAATTATTCTAGCTTTTGAATTATTAAGCAGATGGAAATCTTTTTTAAAGTGACCATTTATTTTCCACTTATGAGGTTTTATTTCAATATTTGCTTTAAGATGTTTAAGCTCGACAACGTATATTCCAAAAGGAGAAACTACAAAAAAATCAATTTCATAATATTTATTGCTGCTTGGGTCACAAACTTCAATATTTGAACATACAAAACCTAAATTACCAGATTTAATTTTTATGCTTAAAGAATCGATTGCATCTGCTTCGTGTTGATATAATGAATGATTGACATTACCTCTTAAAGGTTTTGATTTTAAAAATATTTTAGACTCTTTTTGTATTTTATTGATTAGAAATGCACAAATTTCATCCCTACAATTTTTATCAGATAAAGCATTATGTAGAGATTCTTCCAGATAACCATATTCAACAGTTTCTAAAAGTTTCTTTCTAGTTAACCTTTTTACACTTTCAACATAATCTTTGTATAAAATTTCTTTACTTTTCTTTAGCTTATGAAACCAAATTGCGTCATTAGCTAAATAATAAAAAGGATATTCAATTAATAGCTGATTTTGTTTATCTTTAATTTTAAATTCGTTTATTTTTTTTTGAAACTTGTTAACAAGTTCTTGATCTAAGTAAAACTTATTTTCTCTATTACTGTCTTTTTTATATAAATCAATCAAAGTTAATAAAAAAATATATTTATGAGGAGAGATATTATTTTTATTCTTATTAATTTTTATATTATTTATAGTCTGAATTATAAACTGACAATCAAATTTTTGATTATTCATTTCAAATCCTTTATTTTGATAAAACAAATTGGCTATTTTGTTTATTTTTATAAAATTTACTTAACGAGTTACATAACAAATTATTACCACTTGTATCATTAACATTGTCATTAAATTCATTTTTTTGTGTGCATTCAATATCTTTAAGATAACCATCTGACCTCCATGTATATACTCTTTCGTCAGCATGATTTTCTTCATAACTGCAAGCTTTTTCAAATAAAGAAGGATGATTTGCTTTCAGCCCAATCCATTCACTATCTTTTTGAAAGAAACAAAAGAAACATCCAGACCTTTTCCTCCATGAATAATATTTTGGTAAACCCAATCCGCTATTATTCAATATCTCAATAACTCTTTTTAAACCTATTCCATTATCGACAAATGGGTACTTAGGGATAAAATCAGGTTTAGAACGAAAACCATCACGATTTTCATCAGCACGTAAACCAGCATAATTATATATAATATGATTTTTATAGTTTAATTTAATCCAATCGTTGAAAGGTTTTAATTTTAAAAGCCTTGTGCACCATCGATTATTAGGCGAAGGTAAAACACCGTTAAAATATTTAAGCCAATAGTCAAAATTTTGTTTTGATTTTACAATATTTATATCAATGTTTAAAATTGCTCTAATTTTTTCAAGATACTCATATGTTTCTGGCAATTCATACCCACTATCTGTAAAAACATATTCTAAAGGAATATCAGGATAATTTTCTTTCATATAGACAGCCAAAGCAGCACTATCTTTACCTCCAGACAAAGCAAGTATATGTCTTTCTTTTTTTTTAATTGTCATATAAAACCTTTTCATCAAGTAAAATTGCTAATAAGCTTTTAACTTCCTCTTTATCCATATTTTTTATCTGAGGAAATTTTTTCAACAATTCATCCTGTTTTTCTTTGTCTAATTCAATTATATATTTATCATTAAAACCTGAGTGATCTGTTAAACTTAAAATATATCTATTTTCCAAACATCCATATTTTTCAGAAGAACTTAGGAGAGATTCAAAATTTTTAATTCTGTGAGCCATTTCTTCCATTAATGCATACCAAGCATCAACATCTACATCTTTCCATGAGTCTACAGGTTTTTTTACTACTATACCTGCTATGCCAGAGACCCACCTGTTTTCATCCAAAGAGTCATTGCAAAAAGCTTTAAGCAATGCTTTTAATTCCTGATCTCTGCAAGGTGAGATAAGATTTATAAACCTTTTTTTAAGATTAAATCTAAAATCTTCAAATTTTTGAGTTTTTTTCTTATAAAATAATTTCGCAAGAAAATCTTTTACTTCATCATACAGCCTGTCTAAAGCTGTATTAAGTTCTATTAATGTATCCTGTATCTTTTGAAACAATTCATTTTTTAATTTTTTATCAATTTTAACGCTATCAATAATTGGAATATCCAAAGCCTCTGGTATATCTTTAAACAATAAATCTAAAGGTTCTCTAGAGTTTAACACTACAGCTCGAAACTTCTGTGCGGTATTGGATATTCTTTTTGTTTTAAGTGTATAATCCGGGAGTTCGTTAACAAACTGAATCAATGGAGCAACAATTTTTAATAATGATTTGTTCCGAGTATCTACATCAAACTCTAATATATCTGTATTTATTGCATTGAGATAAGCTTGAATTACATCTTTTTTTAAACCGTTTTCTGTATAAAAACGTTTTAATGAAAAAAGATCTGGTCTCTTTAACAATAAGGCTGCTTCAGCTTTTCTGAAAACTGGTCGAAAAGTTCCCTCCTGATACAATGCAACCTCATTGTCATTTACTATTAAATAATGGGCTATGTATAAAGGAATAGGACCTTTTCTTATACCAAAAGGCTTTTCTTGAAGAAGTTTTATAAGATCAGTAACCAAAACATCCGAACTATCAAGTTCTGATGTTTTTAATTTTTCATCCAAAGCTTCCCATACATAAGCAAGTTCACGCTGCTTGGAGTTTTTAATTTGAGGCCTTACCAATTCCCATGTTTTATTGTTTTCACTTAATACATGTAGGTCAGTTGATTTAAACATTGCTTGATATATTGCCACCTCTGGTCCAAAACCTTCCATACCTAGGTTTTTTTCATTTTCACATGAAACCATTGCTTCAATCAATTCGCGTTGAGCCCGGGAAGCTGCAGGAGAGAGTTTATTGTGATTAATCATCTCCATATTTACACATGGAGACTTATTAAATACATGATCACAAACTTCAGAAGCTAGAGCTGAAAGGCCCGTACCTTTTTTTATGAAACTTTTTTGGCCTAAAGCATACCATTCCATTTCACCTTGATCAGGATCAGTAACATAGCTCAAATAATTATTTAAATTTTCAGATGCTATATCGACTCTAAAATTTACTTCTCTTCTAGCTACGGCATCATTTTTGAGCTGTGGGTAAACATTTAAAACCCTCTCTGCTGCTGCTGCGTCAAGTACCAAATCTATAATTTGATTTTCACAACTACAGCAACCTATAATGAATGTGTTATTTCTTGTTATTTCATAAAAAAAATCATCCTTAAGGCCTTTTCCCAAAACTAAAAAAATATGACCGTCCAACTTATTTTTATTAGAAATATTATAATAATTTTTTTCCAAATAATCTAATTGGACCCAGGATTGAGAAAACTCTCTAACTACACCTTTTTGATAAGAATGCCTTGCAGCTATTATATTTGGCAATTCCAAGGCAGTATTTAATGCGGTTTCAATACTTGTTGAGGCAAGTTTACTTCTTTCTTCAGCCAAAGCTTTTTCAATATCAAAATCAGTTCCTTCCCAAAGCCTGTATTCATCAGCGTATCCTCTATACAAAAGGATCCCTTTAGAGATTAAATGATTCAAAATATCATCAATATTTTTTTTATCTTCAGTTTCAAATATTCCTAAAGCTAAATAGATTATTTTTTTAGAGGCTTTTATACCTGGAATTTCAGTAACTAGATTTAAAACACCTATAGTTTTTAAAATTTTTAATTCAATTTCTCTGGAGCTGTCACAAGATGCTATAAGTGACTGAATCTCAATCCATTTTTGTGTTGTTGCACGTTTACTATGAACTTGCGTAGTAATTTCACAAAAATAATCATACAACCAGTCAAGTCCTAATGAAGGTAAATGCTTCCCATTCAACCTGTTTTTTACTAAAAAGCCATAAAACGCTTTAGGATCTCCACTTGAAAAAAAAGAAAAAATTGTTCTTTCATTTTGAGCAAAAATTTTACTTAATTCACCTAAAATAACCACGGACAAAGGATTTACCGGATATAAATTTTTTAAATCATTAGAAGATATTCTTTTTATAATTCTAATATCTATTTCATTTATTAAATCAGAATATTTTTTGCTCCAGTTTTCTAAAAGTTTTTTATGATTTTTAGTTAAAGAACTTTCATCTAAATTAATTACTTCTGAAACCAAATCTATCGTACGTTCAGGTGGTTCAATGTAAGCTATATCTTCAAACCTACCCTGAATTTTGCTCCATTCATTTTTCTGCACTTTAGATAAGTTTGAAGAATACTCATTAAAAGCCTGATGCAAACATACATACACATAAACAAAGCTGCTTTCTGCAAGCATTTGTAAAACATAAATATCCCCAGAATCAGGATTATGGGCCATATATTCAAGATTTTTCCCGAATTCATCAATAACAATAAGCAATGGTTCTTTTGTAATGTCATGTAACTCATTTATAAAATCAATTATTTCTGATGTAGGAATATTTTGAAGCGTACAGAGATTTTCAATTTTAAACTTTAATTTTTTTGATGCATTATAAGATATAGCCAGCTGGCTAAGAACCTGCTTTAATGATCTAGATATAGTCTTATTTAATGGTTCATATTGCGATAAAGCTCTAATCAATATAAAATTACTTTGAACAATATTTTGAGTACTCTTTTTTATCCTTAAAGCTAAATCAGGTTCTTTAAAATTTAATTTATCATAAGCTGATTCTTTAATTTGAGGGTCTTTTGAACATAAAGAAAAAAGATAATTGCAAAATGAAGATTTCCCGCTTCCGTATGGCCCTGTGAGTGACCAAGCCGAAACAGGTTCTCCATCAAGGGAGTCAGCAAATCTTTTTAATATTCTTACAACAGTCGAAGTTATATGAAAGCGATTAATCTGGTCAATATCTTCAGCATCTCTTTCAATATTTACTGACCGTGCTACTTTATTATTTGTATTGATAAATTCATTTAAAAACAATTTTTTTTGTTCCTTATCTATCGTAATATTTCTTTAACACTTTCCAGTATAAGCTTTCTGGGTCACTTGTGAAATAAAGCTGCTGAATACCTGAATACTCAATAAATCTAACTTCTGTAATATCTTTTGTTGCTCTCTCTAATAGTTTGCCGCATTCTGTTTCCGTTAATTTAAAAGCAACTCCAGGTGAGTCCTGTCCATACACTATTTGATTAAAGCTAAAAGTCTCTTCCTTTACAAATAAACTTGCGGCATAAGAAAAACATGCTGCTAGAAATATAAGCGGTGGAATAGTTTTACTTTTTCTTGAAAATCTAAATGCTGAACTCTCTTTACTTTTTTCTAAAATATTTAAAGAGTTAAAAGGACACTTGATATCATTTTCAGAATTTAAAAAATTTGTATACATCTGAACGATACAGTTTGCATCTTTTTCAAAAGAGTTTGGTGATATTTTATTCAACTTCTCATCTCCGGAAGCTATTTGAATTATTGCTTTTGACAACTCTTTTCTTGTAAAACTATTAAAATTGCAATAATTAAAAAAGATAGGCAAGGATACTAGATTGTTAGAGTTCAAAAATAGATTCCAGTGTAAAAGCCATAAAGTAGCATCATCTTCAATATAGGGATCCCATCCATTTAACCAGCTCTGAGGTTCTTTATCTGAAGAGACGTAACCTATAAGTTTTTCACCTAAATCTGTTGGCCCTAGCTTACCTTTACCATTTTCAGATTTTTTTAATAAACCAAAAGATAAGCACCAAAATCGAATAGACCGTACCATATTTTTGCCTACACCTAATTGAACAACGGCATCTTCTCTTGTAAAAACATCTGAAATCTCTAAGCATTTCATATAGCCTTTTGTTAACCAACCGAATCTTGGTACAAAAGTTTCATGACGACCAGCAGAGCCTTTTGAATATTTATCTAATCCTGAAAACATAAATTATAATTCCGTATATTTTTTATAACTTCCAATTATTGACAATTTTAAACAGATTTAAACCAAGCCCAAATAAAACAGCTGCTATTTATTAGTCCTAACAATAAAATTTTATCCATATTATTAATTTCATATCACATATACTGTATCACAGAGTGATACTTCTAATTTTTTTTATAATTTTTCAAACTATTTTCAATTTTATCAACAACAATTTTTCTTAAAAAATCAGGAGACTCAACTACAACACTTTGTCCATGTCTTAAGA
>JBNJGP010000044.1:0-23312 GCA_051747805.1 Candidatus Muiribacteriota bacterium | reverse complement strand
GACTTTACTCGACCTTCGGTAAAACGAGTGGTCAGGCCGACCTTTGTAAGCTTAAGCTCGGGCTCGGCACAGCCCCCCCGTGAAATCAAGCTTTTTAAATGTCTACAGGTTAAAATTTCTATTTTTTGCTAAACTCAAGTTATTACTTTATAAAAAATATTTTATCATATTAATTCGGGTTTGAAAAATTAAATAATAATTTTTCTGCAACAGAAGCATTAAACTTTTTTAAAAAAAAAGACTGCTCAAAAATGAACAGTCTCTTTTGTTTTTTATAAATAAAGATTTATTCAGCCGCTTCGTCAGTTTCTTCTTCGCCTTCAACTGGAACTTCAGGGCTTTCTTCACCTGTTTCTTCTTCTTCATCAACAAGAATTCTAGGAACTGTAACACTGCAGACAACCTGATCCTGATCTGCATAAACTTTAACATCTTCAGACAAGCCCAACTCTTTTAAATGTATTGAATCATGTATATCTAACTTGGATACATCAACATCAACACTATCTGGAACATCTTTTACCATACAGGCGATTTCCAGACTCTGCATTGTTTTAACAAGTATTCCGCCAGTTTTTTCAACCTCTTCAATCCCGTGGAAATGAATAGGTATTTCAAGATGAATAACCTCACCTTTATGAATTTCCTGGAAATCCACATGCATTACTTTGTTTATCCATTGTTTTTCCTGTTTTTCTTTAATAATAACCATCTTTTCTTCATCATCCAGTTTAATAGTATAAATTGGTTTACCCTTATTTTCTTTTTCAAATTTAAAAAATTCATTTTCTTTAAAGCTAATTGAAACAGGCTCCATATTTTTACCATATATAATACCAGGTATTTCATTAGCACTTCTCATTTTTCTTGCAAGTTCCTTACCGCGACCTTCTCTTTTTTCAACTTGTAATATCATAATCAACTCTCCTTATATAAAAATAAAGTTGTATTTATCAGTGATTTGGATTATAATATAATTTCCTGATTAAAATGTCAAATTTTTTAAACCGGCGACCATTTCTTTAAATTCTGTTTCTGAAAAAGGTTTTATTTTTTTAAATTCAGGATTAAATGGATTTTTATTTGAAAAATTCTGTATTTTATAATTACTGCCTGCAATCTTTTTGATTTTTTTCACACTCTCCGCATCATGTAATTCTGGTATAACTGTTGTTCTAAACTCATAATCAACAGATGAATTTTTTATAATTCCAATACTCTCTATTATATTTCGGAGTAAAACTTTTTTGCCTGTAACTTTATTGTATTTATCTTCTTCTAAAACGTTTTTTATGTCCATGGAAACAAAATCAATCAGTTTTTTTTGAATTAACTCTTTAAGCATTTCCGGATGATTTCCATTTGTATCAATTTTTATTTTCTGGCTGAATTTTTTTTTAAAAAATTTCAACATATTTACAATATCATAGTTCAGTAGAGGCTCGCCACCGCTTATTACTATTCCTTCAAGCCATTTCTGAACCCCATCAATATAATCAACCACCTCATTAAAAGGAATAGACTCTCCCTCTCTGTAAATTAAATCAGGGTTATGGCAAAAGGGGCAGCGAAAATCACAGCCCCTTAAAAAAATTACGCATGATATATTTCCGGGAAAATCCTTAAGTGTTTGTTTAATCAGTCCACCAATTCTCAGCACCTTTTAATTCCTCTACATTTTTAATTGTTTTAATAATTCTTTCATCATTATCAAGCAAAACCATAGTTGGAACAGAAGTTACAGAAAATTTTCTTGATTCTTCCATTCCGTCTTCTGACCAGACATCGATTTCTTCGGCCTTTACATTTAAATTCTTATCCTTAATATACTGTTTTAAAGTTACGCAATTTGGACAGTTATCACTAATAAATAATTTCATTTTTCCAGGTTTTTCTTCTGAAATTTTTCCAGTAGGTTCAGAAGAGGGTTTTTTTTCATTTTTATCAACTTTTTCAGATTTTTTCTTTTTGTTGTTCATAGTTGAGTTTATCATATTTGAAGCATCATATGTTTTTCTTTCTGAAAACTCTTCTTTTTTGCCTAAATTCCAGTTTTTTACAGGTCTGAAATATCCTACAATTCTTGAATAAACTTCTGTTTTATTATTACATTCCGGACATTCAGGTTTATTTCCTTTTAAATAACCATGAGTTTTACATATACTGAAAGTGGGCGTGATAGAAAAATACGGAAGTTTAGTATTTGAGGCAATTTTTTTAACCAGTTCCCTGCATGATTTAGAATCAATTTCTTCACCTAACATTGTATGAAACATCGTTCCGCCAGTATAATTAGACTGAATATCAGATTGATGCTCAAGTGCCTTAAACAGATTTTCTGTATAATCAACAGGTAGCTGAGTAGAATTTGTAAGATATTTTTCTTCATCGCCTGCAACGGCAATATATGGATATTTTTCAAGGTCCAGTTTTGCAAATCTGTAACTTGTAGATTCGGCAGGAGAAGCCTCAAGATTGTATAGATTCCCTGTATCTTCCTGAAAATCTTTTAAAATACTCTTCATAAAATCAAGTGTTTCATTTGCAAATTTTTTACCTCTTTCTGTTGAAATATTTTCTCCAATAAAGTTAATACACGCTTCGTTCATGCCACATAATCCAACCGTAGAAAAATGATTTTTAAAAGTACCGAGATAAGCTTTTGTATATGGCATCAATCCCTGTTTTAGATTTCTATTTATAAGCTTTCTCTTAATTTCAAGAGAGTCTCTTGAAACAAGCATATAGTGTTTTAATTTTTTAAAAAACTCTTTTTTAGATTTAGATTCATATGCCAATCTATTAACATTTATAGTAACTACACCAATTGAACCAGTAGAATCTCCCGGAGCCCACATACCACCAGGTCTTTTCATAAGCTCTCTCTGATCCAGGTTTAACCTGCAGCACATCGCCCTTACCGCGGAGGGTTCTAGACCAGACCCTATATAATTCTGGAAATATGGTGTGCCATACTTTCCAGTTACCTCAAATAAAAGTCTTGCATTTTCTGAATCCCAGTTAAAATCGGGGGTTATATTGTATGTCGGTATTGGAAAAGTAAAAATCCTGCCCTTAGCATCACCTTTCATCATGAGTTCAAGAAAAGCCTTATTAATCATATCCATTTCTTTTTGAAACTCACCATAAGTTTCCTTGATTTTTTCTCCTCCAACAACAGCCTGTTCATCCTTTAAATCTTCAGGAACAACCCAGTCAAATGTTAAATTTGAAAAAGGAGTTTGTGAACCCCATCTTGAGGGAATATTTAAAGAAAAAATAAGTCTCTGAATATTCTGTTTTACTTCTTTATAGGAAAGATTATCTTTTCGGACAAATGGGGCTAAAAATGTGTCAATACTTGAAAAAGCCTGTGCGCCAGCAAATTCCATCTGCATACATCCTATAAAGTTAACCATTTGAGAAATTACCACGTCCATATGTTTGGCTGGTTTCGCATCAACTTTATTTGCAACATCGCCAAAACCTTTTATAAGTAAATTTTTAAGTGACCAGCCTGCGCAATAACCAACTACACCATTAGAAAGGTCATGAATATGAACGTTTCCCTCTTTGTGCGCATCCGCAATAACAGGTGTATAAATTTCATTAAGTAAATAACTGGAAATAACCTTGCCAGAAATATGAAGCATAAGACCGGAAAACGAATATTGAGTATTACTATTTTCGTTAACCCGCCAGTCAGCTTTGTGCAAATACTCTGTTATTGTTTTATCCACATCAATAATGGTTGAGTTCATTTCTCTTACTTTTGTATGATGTTCACGATATAAAATATAAGCTTTTGATGTTTTATAATGTCCATGCTCAATTAAAGTTTTTTCAACAACATCCTGAATTTCCTCAACTGTAAGTTTTACCCTGTCACAGAAGTTCTGTTTAATATATTTCATTACTTCGTCTGTTAATTCCTGTGCCAGCTTCGCGTCCTCACCGCCAACTGATTTAGCAGCTTCAAAAATCGCCCTGGTTATTCTTTCAGCATTAAAATCTACAATCTCTCCGCTTCTTCTCACAACGCGTGGTAGTACATTCATTATCCTAACCCCCATATAGTTTTAATTAAATTTTTCGAGTTCCTCTCTGAACTCATCAATGCATTTAAATCTTTTGTACACCGAGGCAAACCTTATGAAGGCCACCTCGTCAATTTTCTTTAATTCTTCCATAACGAGATTACCAATATATGATGAATCAATCTCTTTTTTACCAAGTGACAGGATTTTATTTTCAATATTATAAGCTGCTTTATCAATTCTTTCTATAGATACAGCCCTTTTATGACAGGCGCTCAAAAAACCCGAAAGAATCTTTTTTTTATCAAAATTCTCTCTGATTCCTGTTCTTTTAATCACCCTGACGGTAAAATTATCGATTTTTTCGTATGTGGTAAAGCGTTTATCACAGTTTACACATGCTCTTCTTCTTCTAATTGATTTACAATCATCAGTTTCACGTGAATCCATTACTTTTGTTTCTATACCACCGCAATAAGGACATTTCACGACAAAACCTCCGGACACAATATATTGTATAACCTCATAAATTAATAATCGGTAAAAACAATATATTGTATAAATGTTTTTTTTACAACAATTTTTTATACTTGATTTTATAATCCTTTAAACATAGGGTTAAACAGAATAAGGACAGTGGTTTTTTAACCAGTTGACATTTTTTTATATTCGTATATCATTATTTTATAATATAAAAGGAGGATTAAATTATGGCCAAAATCTTAAATGAAAATGAGTTTAACCAAAAATTAGAATCAGGCGAAGCAATGCTTGTTGATTTTTTTGCCGACTGGTGCGGTCCCTGTAAAATGCTGACGCCTGTAATCGAAGAACTTGCGCAGGAATTCGAAGGAAAGAAGGGAGTTTATAAAGTTAATGTGGACTCAACTCCTGAACTTGCAAAAAAATATGATGTTTCTGGTATTCCAACTATTTTGTTTTTTAAAGACGGAGAAATAAAAAACTCAATCGTAGGTTTTTCTGATAAAAATCAATTAACTGAAGAATTAAATAAACTATGACTTTCCAAAGGAGGGAAATCTCCCTCCTTTTGTTGTAATTATCTATATTCCATTGGATTAACTGCTTTATTGTTTTTTCTAATTTCAAAATGCAGATGAGGACCGGTGCTTACCCCTGTGCTTCCAACTCTGCCAATTTTCTGCCCTCTTTTTACTCTTTCGCCTTTTCTGACAAGAAGTTTTGAACAATGCGCATATCTTGTTTCGTAGCCACCAGTATGCTCTACCATAATAACATTACCATAACCACCATTTTCACCAGCAAAAGTTACTTTACCATCACCCGCGGCTTTAATTGGCTCCCCAACGTTTCCTCTTATGTCTACGCCATTGTGAAAAACATTTCGATTATAAACAGGGTGAATTCTGGAACCAAACGGCGAGGTTATCTGATTGTTAAGGGGCCAGATAAATCTCTTGCTGTTTTCTTCTTTTCTAGCCAAAAACCACTTTTCACCTGGATAAACACGAAGCTCTTCTCCCGGACTGATAGAATAATCGCTTATTGCATTTGCGGTCATAAGTGTATCAATTGAGGTATGATACTTCTGGGCAATTACCCATAAACTATCTCCGCTCTGAACTTTATAGTTCACGCCCTCAACTTTTGTGATTTTCAATCTCTGTCCTTTATATATCGTATCTCCAGAGAGAGAATTTATTTCTCTTAAATCTGAAAGAGAAATATCATAAAGCTCAGCTATTTTGGTTAGATTTTCCCCTCTCTGAACTGTATGCCAAACACTCGGTATATTTATTTGCTCTTTTTTGCTTTCTTTCTCATTTTTTACTGGAGGCAAAACCTCTTTTTCTACCTCCTTAATTTGTTCTGATGCAGTTTCAACGACAGTTTTTTCGGGAGTTTTTACTTTTATTACAATAATATCTTCTTTATTTTTGTTTTTTAAAAAGTCATCTGTGTATCCATTTAACTTATTTTTAACAAGCTCATTATCAAAATTAATACTCAATAATTCATTTTCTTTGTTTTCTGTTGAAGAAAAAATTGAGCTACCATTTAATTTCGCACTATAGAGTTTTAAATCTGAGCTTCCAAGAGAGCCAGACACTATTATTAGAAATTGAATAATAACACCGATTATAATAAGATTAATTACTTTATCTGTGGCCTTGATAATATTTGTATCTTCCATTATTCCCCCTCTTTATTGAAATAAATGAAAAGTTTATTATTGTATTAATTAAATTATCGGCATTTTATTTTATGAATAAAAAAAACCGCATTTAAAATGCGGTTTTTAAGTTTGAATATAAGAAAATTTTGTTTACTATTCTGATTTTTCGGAGTTTTCTTCCTTTTTGTCAACCGGTTCTTGATTTTGTTTTTTAACTTTTGGAGGTCTCTTGGATTTTTTAACTCCAAGCCCTCTTTTATCACCATACTTTCTCTGGAATTTATCAACTTTACCAGCAGTATCAACGAACTTCTGTTTACCAGTAAAAAATGGATGACATTTTGAACAGATTTCAATTTTTATTTCAGGAATTGTTGAACCTGTTACAAATTCCTCGCCACAGGCACAGGTAACTTTAGTATTTTCATAATATTTTGGATGTATTTTCTTTTTCATAAAAACTAACTCCTTCAGCTTTTTCTATTTTTCAAGTTATATTATAATACAGAACATTATTATACAAGTCAAGTTTTTACCAGTAACCGAATTAAAAATTATTTTACAAGTTCTTCAAGCGTATATTTACTCAGTACATCTCCAACAGAGTTATGAACCTCAACCCAAATTTTACGCATTGCACAACTTTCGATTTTATTACAAAAATCATCTTTTACCACACATTCTACCGGATAACCCTTTCCCTCAAGTGTATCAACAATATCTTTGAGAGAAATTTCTGAAAGTTTTACCGCAATAAGATATCCCCCGTTTATTCCCTGTACAGTTTTAACATATCCTTTCTTTTTTAATTTTCGCATTATCTGTTCAAGATATCTTAGTGAAATACCAGTTTTCTCTGATATTTTAGTAAGACTAACAGGTTTGGAATTATTATTTTTTGCCAGCTCATAAAGAGCCCTGGAAGCATATCTGCTCCTGGTTGAAAATTTCATATTTAATCCTCTCTCAAAACCATTAAAAATTATTTGCTAAACTCAAGTTAAAAATATACTATAGTAAATAATTTATAAATTATCAAATAAAGGATTCGGCAATTCTATAGATTTTTTTATATTTAGAGTTGTTATAAGGTTAAATTATGGAACAATTAATTTTAACGGCTACATGTGCTTTCGGTATAGAAACTGTTTTAAAGAGAGAAATTTTAAACTTAGGGTATGAAAACATTCAAGTATTTGACGGCGGTGTTGATGTTAAAGCTTCTTTAAAGGATATTCCTGTTTTAAATATTAACTTAAGAACGGCAGAGAGAATTTTTGTGAAAATTGGGGAATTTGAAGCAAAAACCTTTGAAGAGTTATTTCAAAATACAAAAGCTCTTCCCTGGGACAGATGGCTACCCTCTACTGCTGAATTTCCCGTAAGCGGAAAATCAATCAAATCAACGCTGGCCAGCGTGCGTTCCTGTCAAAGCATTGTCAAAAAGGCAATTGTGGAAAAACTTAAAGAAAGTTATCAAACAGACTGGTTTGAAGAAGTTGGGGACCTGTATCCAATTCAGATTTCCCTTTATAAGGATAAGGCTTCTCTAACAATTGATACAAGTGGAAAAGGCCTTCATAAAAGAGGTTATAGGCTTGATAATTCAGATGCTCCCTTGAGAGAAACTTTAGCTGCCGCAATTGTTCAACTGTCTTTCTGGAATAAAAATCGTCGTCTTATTGACCCTTTCTGCGGTTCCGGAACCATCCCAATAGAAGCTGCCATGCTTGGGCGAAATATTGCCCCAGGAATCAACAGAAAATTCTGCTCTCAAAACTGGAATATTATTGCTCAAAAATACTGGAAAGAAGCATTCAACAACGCAAAAAACGCAATTATTAAAGATTTCAGTTTAAATATAAATGGTTTTGACATTGATAAATCTTTTATTAAAGCTGCAAAAAAGAATGCACATAGGGCCGGAGTGATCGAAGATATTAATTTTGAAAACAAGCCAATTGAAGAAATATGGATAGACAAACAATGGGGAGTTGTGATTACAAATCCTCCTTATGGTAAAAGGATGGGGGAATTCAAGGAAATTAATCAGATTTATATTAATTTCAATAAAATTTTTAAAAAGAAAAAGGGGTGGTCTGTTTATGTTCTTACGTCTGATGAAATATTCCCTAAATATTTTAAAAGAAGCTGGCCTGATAAAAAAAGAAAACTTTATAATGGTAAAATCCTAGTTTATTTGTATCAATATTTTGGAGAAAAACCACCGGCTTCAGCCTGACCCTTATAAAGTCAAATATCCGGCATTTTCAGTTATATTTTGCTGCCCGGCATTAATATCCTGATTTATAATTATGCCTTTTTTCACTTTTGTAATTACCTGTATTTGCCCGTACAAAGAATCACATACCTCAATCACTCCGTAGTTAAAGAGGCTGTTTATTTTTTCTGAAATCAACTGGCCAGAAATATTTTTATCAAATTTTAAAATCCCTTTTACAAAATAATTTACCTTCTTATTCAGAAATTGAATTTCTCCTGATGTCAAAAGATAATCCCCTTCAGCTACAATAATATCACCATCATATAACTCCACCGACTGAGAGTTTTCATCAATTAAATTACTTAAAAGTTCAAAATTACTGGCAGGACAGTAAATTTTTTCCTCTGCTTTAATTTCTGTAACTATTTCAGTTAATTTTTCTAGTTTTACCTCTGGTTTAATAATTACACTGCCTTTTGAATAAATTTTTATTTTTGATTTTTTTGTCAAAAAATTTCTATCAATAACTAAGTCATTGTTAAAAATTTTAAATCCTTCCTTTAAAATAGATGTTTTAAAAGAACCAGTTATTTTATCTGAAAAATTATTAAAATTTTTTTCAGCAATTTCCAATTTTCCATTTAGTTCAACTGATTTTATTTTTTTATTGAATAAATCTTTATCACAATCAGAAACAAAAATCAGTTTACCTGCTACAGTTAAAGACGTATTATTGTTTAAACCATATAAAAAGTTATTATTAATAATAAGTTTTCCGTTGAAGTTTTTTGAATTCTGACTTAAAGGCTTTATTTTCCCTGAAATAATATCTGTTTTTGCAGAAATAACAGAAAGTAATTCCTGAGCACATATTATTTCTCCGGCAAGCAGTATTTTTTTAACTTTATTATTAATCTCCTCAACTTTTACATTTTCATTTATAACGAGTCTACCAGAAACAACAAGGGAGACTTTTTCCTTTTGAAACTTAAAATAATCATTTTTAATTTCAAAAAAACCAGAAATTATTCTGCAGTTTTCATCTGTTTCAAAACACACCCCTATATTTTCCTTAGGAATTGAAAAAACCTCACTTTTTGTTTCTTTACTGTAAATAAGAAGACCAACATTTTCTATTTTTTCTACTTTTTTTAATGTACCCTTATCTGTATTCCTTAAATCAAGTATGCCAATATTTTTAATTTTATTATCCATATTTCCTCCTCGCTCTATTTATCAACGTAATTTTTCAAAATTTTTACTCCCTGATGAAGCCTGTATCTTACCGTGCCTGGTGGTATTTTTTCTTTTTTTGCTATTTCCTTTGAATTCATACCAAAAACATATTTATATTCAAAAAGTTTTTTTATATTTTCAGGTAGTATTGATAGAATATTTTCAATATTTATTTTTGAATCAAAATCAACGTTTATAGAAAAATCAAAATCATGTGCAAAAGATTCTTTTTTATTTTTTCTTTTCATATCATAAAAACAGTTTTTTAATACTGTAAAAAGCCAGGATTTAATTTTATAATCAGCTAATGTATTTAATAACTCAATATTTTTTAATGCACGCATAAATGTTTCCTGCAGAAGATCTTCTGCAATATTTTCATCACGTGATAATGAGAGGGCAAATCTCTTCAACATTTCCTCGTATTCAATATAAATTTCTTCAAAAAACAAAATTTCACCCCTTATATTTTTCTTCTTCTATAATACTATGACGAAGAAATAATATAAACTGTTGAGATTTTATTTTTATTCTGATAAAATTTTAATAATTCAAGTTTGTCCGGGTGGTGGAATTGGTAGACACGTATGGTTGAGGGCCATATGGTAGTAATACCATAGGAGTTCAAGTCTCCTCCCGGACACCATTTATTAATTGTAACAATATGGAGGCCTTTAATGATTAAAAAGCCTGATGAAATTATTTCTGACAGCGAGTATGTTTTTGAAAAAGGAGCTCAGGTTGGTAATTTTATTTTTAAACCACTTTATTTTTCTATTCCTAAATTTATTCGTTCAAAATTTGAAAAATTATCACCTTATTATTTTTGTCTTGCCTTGATTTCAAGATTAACTGGCGGTATTTTTTTAGGGTGTACATTTCCGAAATTCTTCAAAAAACACAGATTTAAACTTCTTTTTATTACAATAATAACGTGTATTCCTGTAATTTATGAGGTTCTTTACAAGAAATGAAAAGCCGGGTGCCGGAAAACCGACACCCGTTATTTTTTAATGTTCTCCCATAAATGGATATCTATAATCTTTTGCTGGAACAAAATTTTCTTTGATTGTTCTAACGTTAACCCATCTTAAAAGATTCAACTTACTTCCGGCTTTATCATTAGTTCCAGAAGCTCTTCCACCGCCAAATGGTTGCTGCCCAACAACAGCACCTGTTGGTTTATCATTAAGATAAAAGTTTCCAGCTGTATGACATAAAGCTTTTTCCATTTTAATCAAAGCTTCTCTGTCCTGGGCAAATATTGCACCAGTTAGAGCATAAGGTGACCCTTCATCACATAGCTTGAGAGTTTTATCTAAATCTTTTTCATCATAAACATACACAGTTAAAACTGGACCAAAAATTTCCTCCTGCATTGTTTTAAACATAGGATCGTCTGTTAAAATAATTGTAGGCTCTATAAAAAATCCTTTACTATCATCGTATTTTCCGCCAGTTAAAAATTCCGCCTTATTAGATTCTGCCGCATAATCAATATATTCCTTAATGGAATTAAAAGCTTTCTCATCAATTACGGCTCCCATGAAATTTGTAAAATCTTCAACATCGCCCATTTTAATATTTTTAATCTGATTTATAAGGTCGCCTTTAATTTCTTCCCATATTTTTTTAGGTATATATGCTCTTGAGGCTGCAGAACATTTCTGACCCTGATATTCATATGCACCACGGATTAAGGCAGTTTTAAGGGATTCTGTTTCTGCACTTTCATGAGCAAAAATAAAGTCCTTACCACCAGTTTCTCCAACAATTCTTGGATAACCATTATATTTTTCAAGGTTAGAGGCTACTGTTCGCCACATACCCTGGAATACACCAGTTGAACCTGTAAAGTGAACTCCAGCTAAATACTTATTGTTCATAACAATATTACCAACTTTTGAGCCAGATCCGGGAATAAAATTAATCACTCCTTTTGGAAGTCCTGCCTCTTCTAATATTTTCATAAAGTAATATCCTGATAAAACCGCACTCGAAGCCGGTTTCCATAAACAGACATTCCCCAGCATTGCGGGACTTGTAGGAAGATTTCCGGCAATTGCACTGAAGTTAAACGGAGTAACTGCAAAAATAAATCCTTCAAGAGGTCTGTATTCTACTCTATTCCAGCATTCCTGGGTGGCCAGAGGCTGGTCTTTATAAATTTCTGTTAAATAATACGAATTATATCTGAGAAAATCAATTAGTTCACAGGCCGAATCAATTTCTGCCTGATGTGCAGTTTTACTTTGACCAAGCATTGTAGCCGCATTTAAAACATCTCTATACGGACCTGCAAGAAGCTCTGCCGCTTTTAAAAAAATCGCAACCCTGTGCTGCCATGGCATGTTCTGCCATTTTTTCTGAGCCTTCACAGCTTCTTCTGCGGCAAGTTCAATTTCTTTTTCTCCTACTTTATGATATTTGGCCAGCACATGATTTTTATTGTGTGGCATAATACATTCAGCAGTATTCCCGGTTTTAATTTCTTTTCCACCAATAATAGCCGGAATCTCAATCTGATTATTTTTCATTTTCTTTATTTGTTCTTTAAGGCTTTTCTTTTCCTCGCTTCCCGGCTTATAACTCCTTATAGGTTCATTTGCGGGTTTTCTAACTTGAAAGAAAGCATTAGACATAAATAAATCCTCCTGATTTTTTTAAACTTTAAATTTATTATTTCACGTATTTAAACTGAAAGTCAAGCACCAATTCTCAATTTAGCCGAAAATCCTTTAGTGGTTAGGCCTACACACTTTACTTTTTCGCAAAGTGATGTCGGCCTGACCCCATCAAATCAAGGATTTTCTCTATTTTCATTGAGAATTGCTGAAAGTCAAGAGAACTTTTTTTTAAAAAAAATTTAAGTTTCTAATCTTATTGTTCGATATTATATATGGTTGATTATTCCTATACGGGAATATAAAAAACATCGAAAAGGCCTTCTTCACCCAGAAGGCCTTGTTTTTTATCTGAAGCTTTTAGATTAATCAGGAATTATTATTTTCTGCCGGTTCATCCAGCTTGATTTTTTGAACTATTCTTTTGCCATCTCTTAAAATAGTCAGATATAATGAGCTTCCCAGCGATTTTCCTTTTATATAAGCCGCAAGCTCATTTGAGTCTTTAATATGATTTTCATCAGCCATTATGACAATATCACCCTTTTTAAGACCATCTCTTTCTGCAGGAGAATTTTTCAAAACATCATTTATTAAAACTCCTCCAGAAATTCTTAACTGATTTGCATGATTTATATCTATCTCTTCAAGGTACACACCCAGATAAGGGTAAATATGTCTGCCATGCTCCATAATATTTTTAAAAACAGGTATTCCGCTGTTAACTGGAATAGCAAATCCAAGACCCTGTCCCATTGGAATAATTGCAGTATTTATGCCTACAAGTTCTCCTTTAAGATTAACAAGAGGGCCTCCACTGTTACCTGGATTTATTGAAGCGTCTGTCTGAATAAGGTTCTGTAAAACGTTGTTTCTGTCCACCGGTAAATTTCTATTCAGGGCCGAAACAACCCCCACAGTTACTGTCTGTTGAAGGCCAAAAGGACTTCCTATTGCTACAACCCATTGACCAATATTTAATTTATCTGAATCCCCAATTTCAATAGCAGAAAAGTTTCCCGCCTCATCTGGATTAAATTTTACCACAGCTATATCATTTACTTTATCAAGCCCTACAACCTCTCCATCTGCCTCTGATTCATCATGAAAGGTGATTTTAATTTTTGCGTTCTGATTTTCAATTACATGCGCATTTGTTATTAAAAAACCCTTCTCAGATATTATTACACCAGTACCCAATCCCTGTCTAGGTATTACGTTGTTTTTAAAAAATCTGGGATTATTAAGAGCCCCTCCAAAAAACCTGTCAAGAAAAGGGTCTCCAAAAGAATAAACAGGTGTTTTACGCTCAATATAAATAACAGTATCGAGGTTAACAACAGATGACTTAACACTTTCAAAGACTTCACTTACAGTATTTTCACCAATCTGCATACCGTAAACAGACAAGATTAAAAAAACAGACAAGATAAGAGTGATTTTTTTCTTCATAAAACCCCCTTTAATCTAATTTTTCTTCTAATTCTGCCAATTCTTCTTCAGCCTGCTGCAGCTCTCTTTCATAATAATAAAGCAGCGCTTCGTGATAATCTTCTTTTTTAAAATCATGGTCTCCGTATTTTATAGAAAACCAGAAGTCATACTCATTTCTGAGTTCTGACACCCTGTCTTTCTGCTTTTTCACCTGATTTAAAACCTTTTGAGATTCTTTTTGATTATGTTTGCCCTGAGATTTTTTTTCCTCTTTATTATTCTCATCATCATCTTCTTTATCTTTTTCAGCGTCTTCAACTGTTCCTTCTGTTTGGATTTCAGACCCGTCTTCGCCGTTTTGTGAATAATTTTTTGCAAAAAGCATCTGATCAATCATATCAAGAGCTTTTTCAGTATAATTTTCATACTCAGGATATTTTTTTACAAAAAGTTCCAGATATTCTATAGCCTGTTCAGATTCGCCCCTGATTCTCATTAAGTTTCCCGCGTTAAATAGTGCCTGAGGAGTAATTTTTTCATTAACTTTTTCTAAATAATGAAGGGTTAATTCTTCAAAAAGACCATGGTCATTATACATAAGTATTTTTGAATCTGTAAAAAGTGCTTTTTCAAAACTCTTTAATGCCTCTTTTTTATTATCATTTCCCAGCTGTTCCATGGATTGCAGATAATACTCCCTGGCTTCTTCAGAAACGTTTCTTTCAGTATCAGTGTTTGAAAATATAATTTGAGAAAATAATAGAAATAAAAACAATAATAAAAAACTTTTTTTAACTTTTTTTCTCTTTTTCATTTTCCTTTTCATCTTCCACCTCGGCCTTTTTATTTTCTTTTTCAGTTTCCCGAAGCCTGAAAGCATAGGTTATTTCTTTTAGCTCAGAAACAACATCAGTAAGTTCATAAATAATCTTTTCTTTTTCTTCATCTGAAATTTCTTCCTGCTTAATACTAACAGGAATTTTGTCAATAATTCCAATAATTCTTTCAATAACTTCTCTGTCTTTTTTAACAATATTTTCAAGATTAGCCGTCATTTTATTAAAAACATCTGCCAGCTCAACAAGTTCATCCCCTTTTCTTAAAACAATTCTCAGACTCAGATCACCATTAGCTATCTGCTTTGCACTCTGCTCAAATCTATAAACAGGACCGGCTATTTTATGGGAAAGCATCAAAGAAGATACTCCTACAATAAGTGCTAAAGCAGGCACTCTTATTAAAAGCAGATAATTAATCTGCTCCCATATAGCCTCAAGCTCATTATATTGAATATTGGCAGGACTCGCTACTTCTTTCCATATTGTATAATAAATTGTCCAACCTACAAAAAGTGATGAAATAAGCATTATCATAATTACAGAAAACATATACCTGAACTGCAGTCCTTTTTTTATAAAAAGAATTTTTCTGCGAAACCGTTTGTTAGCCATTTTTTCCCTCCATATCACTCGTCTTCCTTTTCAGGATTATGCAGCGTACAGTATATATCTCCATGCATGTTTATTTTTAATACCCCACCATCAGGACAAGTTAAAAATTTATCAGCTGTATAATTTTCTTCTTTCAGCATTATAACATCTATTTCCTTCAATTCAAGAAAATTTTTCCCTTTATTTTCAAGATTATACTGATCCACAGCATCTTTAAGCGACCGTCTGACTGCCTGGCAGCTGACATTCTGTACATTCTGTTTTATATAATCATATTGAGGAAAAACAACTAGCACAAATACAATTAGTACTGATGCAATAAATAGTAGAAAATAATCAATTTTTCCTCTATTTTTAAAAATTTTCATCTTTAATTCTCCCAATAACATTTGCAAGTTCCTCCGGCATTTCGCTTTCAAAAAGCATTTTCTCAGCTTTAAAAGGGTGATTAAACTCTATTAAACAGGCATGTAAAAATTGTCCTGTCAAGTTAAACTCATTTTTTGCCGGCCCATAAACCCCGTCACCTACAACAGGATGCCCACATTGAGCAAGATGCACTCTTATCTGATGAGTTCTTCCTGTTTTTAGATTTAACTCAATCAGAGAATAATTATTAAATTCTTCTATTACCCTGTAATGAGTAACTGCTTGCTTTCCTGACTTTTTTACAGCCATTTTTTTCCTGTCCTTTTCATTTCGTCCGACAGGCATATCTATAATCCCTTCTGGATATTTAAATTTATTATAACATAATGCTTTGTATAATTTTAATATTTTTTTATATTTAAATAACTCTGTTATTTTTTCATAGGCCTCTACTGTTTTAGCTACAATTAAAAGACCAGAAGTATATCTGTCTATTCTATGAACTACACCGGGCCTATCAAGGCTTACCGGGGCCAGTGAAATATTTTTATAAACCAGATGATGTAAAACTGTCGGTTCTTTAACACTTTCGGCAGGATGAACAACTATTCCCCTTGGTTTGTTTAAAACAACAAAAAATTCATCTTCATATATTAAAGGAATATTAAGATTTACACCGGTTATTGTATTTTTTTTATTATATTCAAAACTATATTCTATAACATCATATTCCCGAAGAATATAATTGGATTTTACCTTTTTACCAGATACTATAACTTTCCCTTCTTTGATAAACTTCTGAATTTTAGATCTTGAAATCTGAGTAAGAAGTTCTTTTTTCAGATATATATCAATTCTTTCACCATAATAATACGGAATATGATTTTTTATTTCAGCCTTCATCTTTATTTTTCCATTTATTTTTAATATGATAAATTATTGCAGCTGAAAATATGAAAATAGAAATCCACTGCGAAGTTGAAAGACCAAAAACGCCACCTCTGAAATCTCCCCGTAACATTTCATTAAAAAATCTAAAAATTGAATAAACTGTTATATATATCACAAAAAGATGGCTGGAATATTTTCTTCTATTATTATATAAAAGCAGAAAAACAGTTAAACCTATAAGAAAAACAGCCTCAAAAAGTTGTGTTGGATAACGTGGATTACCGTCCATTAAATTTGGGAAAACCACCCCAAACACACTATCTGTTGTTTTTCCATAACAACAACCATTAAAAAAGCAGCCAAATCTTCCAATAGCATGAGAAGTCGGCACTATTGGAGCAACAAAATCTGCAAATTCCCCATAATTTTTTTTATTTTTATAAACATAGGCAATTCCACCTAATGTTCCCCCGATTAACCCGCCATAAAAAACAAACCCTGCAAAAAGAACCCGCAAAGTTATACCGTTTTTAATTATATACTGAAAATCTACAACTAAACTTAATAATTTTGCCCCTATAATTGCTCCAAACATTATATAAAAGGCAAATTCATAAACCTCATCAGAACTTATATTATATTTTTTCGCCCTGAACAAACCAAAAATAATTGCAGCTATGAAGGTCATTGCAAAAAAAAGTCCATAAGTCCTTAGTTCCATACCGCCAATTTCAAATAATACTGGATACATTTTTTACATCCTTTTTATCTTTTGTGTTTGTCTCTTCTAAAAATATTATTTCATAAAAAAGCATTATTATTCCAATATCTATAACCACATCTGCAAAATTAAATATTGGAAAATTAATAATTCTGAAATCTATAAAATCTACTACATAACCATATAATACCCTGTCATAAAGATTACCGAAAGCTCCACCCAGAAGTGAACCAAGTGCAACCTGAGTCCATATTCTTTCAGAATGTTTAGAAAACGCATAAAAGAAAATCATTCCAACAGATATTATTGCTACAACAACAAATAATGCTATTTTATGTTGAAACAGCCCAAATGCGGCTCCATAATTTCTTATATAGGTAATATGAAGTATATCTGAAATAACCGGTACTGTTTCGTGAAGCTCAAAATTATCAAAAATAATAAATTTGGTGAAACGGTCAATTAAAAAATATAATAAAAAAATTCCAAAGAAAGTAAATCTTAAATATATTTTTTTCATATTCTTTATAAAGAAAAAGGGCCATATGGCGGCAGTAAAGATTATTACTGTTGCAATAAACATTATTCTAACTATCAAGTCTTTTACCATCGAAAAAATCCTTTCTTAATAATTTTTTTTTAAATACAATATTTTCATTGAATGCTCAACTGCTGAAATCCATTTAGCAGCCCCTTCAACTGTATTTGCACATGAAAAAATACCATGTCCCTTAACAATTACAGCAGGTGAAGTATTAAAATGTTCAGGAATTTTTAAGGCCACTTCCTCTGAGGCCACAGTGTTTTTACACTCAAGCACAGGAATTCCATGTGGAAAATAAAAGTTTCCTTCTCCGTCTATTAAATCAATTTTCCCTTTGCTTTTTAAAGAGTTCACAACTGTATAAACAGGATGTGCATGCACTACTGCTTTATATTCAGTTTTTTTATATATTTCCTTATGTACCGGAAGTTCTGATGAAGCTTTATTATAATTATTCCCTTTTAAAGATACCATTACAAGGTCTTTTTTTTCCAGTTCAGAAAGCATTGTTCCGGCAGCTGTTATAATAATCAAATCATCTACACATACCGAAATATTACCCGAATAAAAATTATTCAAACCTGCCTCAAATAGTTTATTTCCCGTAAACTTAAATATGCTCAAATAATTATTAATCATTATTTTTTTCCTTTAGTTTAATAATTTTTTCAGTATATGGTGGTATTAATACACCGTGTTCTGTGATAATGCCGCTTATTAATGAAGCTGGAGTTACATCAAAAGATGGATTTTCTGTTTTGCATTCGCTGAAAGTCACGGGTATATCCCCAATATTTATAATTTCACACTGACTTCTATACTCAATAGGTATATCCTTTCCAGATTTTATATTAAAATCAAATGTAGAAACAGGAGCAGCTATATAAAAAGGAATATTATGAAACTTTGAAAGAACAGCAAGAGAATATGTGCCTATTTTATTAGCACTGTCACCGTTTAAAGCAATGCGGTCAGCACCAGTAACCACAAGGTCAATTTTTTTCTGTTTCATAAAAAAGCCTGCCATATTATCACATATAAGCGTGTAGGGTATTTCTTCCTTATATAGTTCCCACGCAGTTAATCTTGCCCCCTGAAGATAGGGTCTTGTTTCATCTACAAAAACATGAATTTTTTCAAATTTTTCATAAGCCTTGCGGATTACCCCCAGGGCCGTTCCATAACCACCAGTTGCAAGTGCTCCAGCATTACAGTGAGTTAAAAAGTTTATTTCTTTTTTTCCATCTAATACCTGAAGTCCATTTTTACCAATTTTTTGATTTATGTTTATATCTTTTTGCAACTCCTGACAACTATTAACCCATAATTTTGAAAGAATATTGTCTTTTTCACGATTTTTACTTTTATTAACTATTTCAAAACTTTTTTTTATTGCCCATCTCAGATTAACCGCGGTTGGTCTGGCGCTTTCTAGATAAGCAAGTTTTTCTGTGAATTCATCTATATTACGACTTTCCCTGAAAGAAAAATAAGCCCCGAAAAGTGCACAGATACCAATTGCCGGTGCTCCACGCACAATCATCTCTTTTATTGAATTGAAAATATCTGAACTATTTTTACATTCGAAATATTCTAATTTAACTGGTAATATCCGCTGATCAATGAGTGTGACAGTTTTTCTATTATCATTTACTGTTATCGCCTTTATTTCCATTTTTTTTCCTTGATATTAAAGGTTTTTCTTCTTTGTTCCTGGTTCTTTTTTCAAATTCCTCATCATTCAGTCCTAAAGCTTCCATATATGATTCAAGCTTAGCTTTTAGCTCCATTTTTATCATATTTTTTCTTCTCTGAAGAAGCTTTATATTTTTCATTAAATCCTTTGCTTCTTCTTTGGCACTTTCAACTATTTTCTCTGCGTTCAGCTCTGCTTCTTTAATTATAAGCTGACATTCTCTTTCAGCATTAGTTTTTAACTGGCCAGAAGTTTTCTGGGCTGACAGTAATGCCTGTTTAAGAGTTTTCTCCATTTCCTGAAACTCTTTTATTGTTTCTTCAAGTTTTGCAACTTCATTTTTATTATTTTTGTTCTCTGTATAAATTCTGTTAAACTCTTCAGATACAGTATGCATGAACTCATCTACTTCTTCAATGCTGTACCCTCTGAAACTTTTTGAAAAAACTCTTTTTCTAATATCCAGCGGTGTAATTCTCATACTCATTTGTTTTTACCCCCTCCCGTAAATTTAAAGGAGTTGTATTATTATCTGTTCTAAAAAATTCAATACTATCAAAGCTAGAATAGGCGACAAATCTATACCACCCATACCCATTGGTATTACTACTCTGAAAGGCTTTAAAATCGGCTCTGTAAAACTATAAACAAACTCAACAAAATCATTTGACCTGTCGTTTAAAAAAAGCCAGGACATAATAATTCTTAAGAAAATCAAAACTTTCAAACTTATAAAAATTACTTGAACTATAAATCTCGGATCCAGCTGATTATTCATAAATTTTAAGCTTCTCTTGCCTTAGCCTCACTTAAGGAATCTTCTTTTTTTGTTTCATCTGCAATAACGATGTTATAAGGTGTAAAAAGAAAAATATCATCGGCGATTTTCTGCATATTACCATTTAAGGCAAAAGTAGTTCCGCACACAAAATCTATAATTCTTTTAGCCTCTTCTTTAATAACGTTTCTTAAATTAAGAATTATTCCTCTTCTCTGTCTGAGATAACTTGTAATTTTTTTTGCATCTTCAAAAGATTCTACCGAAACAATCATTACTTCGGTTGCGTTTCTGGAGTTGAAATCAATCACCTTAGGATTATTCATATCATCCTGGGCATATTCTTCTTCATATTCTTCAACACCTATTAAACTTAACATTCTTTTCCAGAGTGATTTTTCAGCCATTTTTTGTTTCCCCCTTAACTAAATATTGCACTTCCCAATCTTATGATTGTCGAGTTATTTTTTAAAGCTAAAACGTAATCATCTGTCATTCCCATTGACAGCTCTATTAAAAATAATCGACTTTCTGGGAATTTTTTATTAATATTTTTTTTTATTTCTTCAAGTTTTTTAAAAACTTCTTCTTTTTGACTCTCTTTCGCCCCTAAAGGCGATATTGTCATAAGGCCTTTTATAATTAGCTTATTAGGGTTAAGTTCCAGGTATTTTTCAAAAAAGGCCTCTACTTCCTCAGGCGAAATTCCAGATTTTGATTTCTCTCCCGAAAGATTAATTTCCAGCAACCCGGTAACCTCTTTATCCAACCTTTTCTCAAATTCTTTTACTATTTTTATACGTTCTATTGAATGAATCATTTTAAGATTCTTTATTCTGGTCAGATATTTCACTTTATTACTTTGTATATGACCAATCATATGCCAGTTTATGTCATCAGGAAACTCCTGGCTTCTTTCAACTAATCTCTGAACATAATTTTCGGCAAAATCCCTTAACCCATAATTATAAGCTTCCATTATTTTTTCATTATTAGTATATTTTGTTACAGCTACAAGTCGGGCCTGCGGGTTGTATTCTTGTATATTCTTATTTATTTTTTCTATGTTCTGATATACTTTGTTCATTTTTAAAAAAAGAGCGTATTTCTATTATTTCTTTGTCTGGAAATAAGTATTTCATCATCTTTTTCATTAATATCTCTAAATAAATTTTCAGGTCTTATATTTCTTTTTTTCATATAAACCTCCCTTTTTTCAAAACATTTTCTTGTTATGGCAATTATAAACTGGCCCTGAAATCCTTTTTTAACTCGGTTGGATTTTTAATTTAAAATTACCATTTAATATATGTTTCTTATATATCTATCGGTTGAATTAAATAATGACTTTAAGGAATGAGTATAGAACGTTATTTAAGAGTTTTTTCTTAAAAATTGCTTTAGTTCAGATGATTTAACTTTTTTTTCAGGTATTTTTTTCATGAATTTTGATAAATCTTTCTTAAAAAATTTTTTTACAAAAAGCAGTGCAACAAGACAGTTAGCCTCATTAGAAATATTAATATGTTTTTTTACAATGGGATAAATTTTACTTTTTTGTTCCTGCATATATAATGCAGCATGTAAAATTTCTCTGATAATCTCTGGTTCCCCAGGTTCATATTTGTTTTTTAAAAATTTTACTGCTGAAAGAGAATCAAGTTTTGCAACATTTCTTATAATAATTTTTTTTAAGTTAATATTGTTTTTTTTGTATAATATCTCTATTTCACTGAGATTTTCTTCCGTAATCAGATTTATATAAACATAGGTACTCCAGAAACTTTTATTGCTGTTTTCGGAGTTCAGAAATTCTTTCAAATAATCAACTACTTCTTTTCCCCAGTCAATAAGAACTCCAGCTGAATATTTTCTGACAGGCCAGTAAGAATCATCAAACCTTTTTATTAAATGAGGTATATATATTTCATTTTTAAAATTACCGATATATCTGACTATTTCAAGACGCAGTTTATTATCACATTCATCAATTATTGAAAGACATTGCGGAATCAAGACTTCATCTTTCTGCTTGGACGCGATATTTAAAAGTTTAATATAAATAGAATTCTGACGAAAACGATTGAAAATCAACTCTAAAATATCTGAAGCTAGTCTGATTTCTTTTAGAATAACAGTATCAAGAATAATTTCTGTAATCATCTTATGTTTATTGCGCTCAAGCAGCGATACAAGGCTTTCTTCATAATAATTTTTATCTGAGTTTCTAAGCGAATAAACATACCAGAATACTAATCTATCATCTACTGGAAGCTCTTTTAAATATTCCCCTAAAAAATTTTTTTCTTCAAAAAGCAGTCTAAAACATAAAAAAAGAAGATAATTATCAACCTCAGTAAGGGAATTGAAAAAATCATTGATATTGTTGAAAGTTTTAAACTCAAGAGTCATCCGGGAAAATTTCTGAATATTCTTTTGAGACATATTATTTAATATATGACTGCATAACTTTTTAAAATTAAACCTTTCACCAATTTCGAGTCTGGTAATTATATCAATATATTTTTTATATACATATACATTTTCATCATTTATCAAAAAGTGAATTTCTGTAATTTCAACCGGAGAGGCAACCTCTGAATATAACTCAAGAGCTTTAAGCCTGATTTTCCAGTATTTATCTTTAAGCTGACCACAATAAAAATTTTTCATTTCGCTTAAATAAGAATCCTCAAATATTTTTAATATAATATATCTGGAATTATCATTACTGTTTAAATAATATTTTTTATAAATATTGCAGTACTTTTTTACATGTTTTTTCAGAATACGGCTAATATGAAAAATTAACTCTTTATCTGCAGTATCAGAAATGAGAAGTTCAAGAAGAAACTCAACTATATAGCTTCTGTCAACATTACTGAGAATTTCTGTTATCCAGTATTTAGAATCCTCATTTCCGTCTTCAAGATGATTTTTAAGCAAAAGAAAAAGTTTATCTAAACGGGTAAAAGTGTTGTTTAATAAGACAGATATTTCATCTGCGTTTTTTTTTCGTTCTTTCCAGTCAGCGGAGCTGAGGGCCTGGAAGTATTCATTTAAATTGTGATTCATATTTTCAATATTATCATTTATTTTAATATAATTCCAGTAAATAAGATAAAATTCAGCAATTCTCAATGAAAATA
>JBNJGP010000043.1:0-23398 GCA_051747805.1 Candidatus Muiribacteriota bacterium | reverse complement strand
GTTGGTCTACTCGCTGACAAAGTCAGCTTTATTCGTGAGCGTTGCGAACTCTCTACGGACAATTTATTGTCCTCTCACTAGTATAAAACTGTCAGCTTTTGCCAACTTAACTTTTTTTTTAAGTGTCTACAGGTTAAAATTTCTATTTTTTGCTAAACTCAACTAAATTATTTAAAACAGACTTTTTTATTGAATATGCGTTTTTTTAAAAAAAGTAATTCAGCAAATTTTTATTTTAAAAGACTTGCTCTATTAAATTTAAATATGATACTATTCTGGTATGAATTTATATTATGAAATTATAAAAATTCTTATAACTTCTGTAATAATTGCGCTTATATCCATAATTTCAAGGACATCCACACTTATTGGAGCGGTGCTGGCTTCGGTTCCTCTTGTTTCTGTTCTGGGAATTTTATGGCTTTATAAAGATACAAATGATAGTCAGATAATTATTGATTTATCATATAGCGTTTTCTGGCTCGTGATTCCTTCATTGTCTTTTTATATTATACTTCCCTATATGCTAAAAAAAGAAATTAATTTTTATTTGTCTATGCTTGTATCACTTGCCGGAATGATAATTTTTTATTTTATTACAATTAAAATATTAAGTTATTTTGGAATTTCAATTTAATTTTTTTAAACCAGATACCGGGTCAGTTTTTTCAGGCTGGGCTGATATTACACTTTTTGGTTGACAAATTAAATGAAATGGTTTATGATAAAAATGTTTAAATTTTCCCACTTCATAAATATTTTTTATTTATGAAATACTAAGTTAAGAGGCTGTTTTAAAAAACAGCCTCTTTTTTTTTATTTACAATTTACGATATTATGTTATAATTATGCCAATTAAAGAAAATTTTAATAATTGACTTTAGCAAAAACCAGAAATATTAACTTGTTATTACTTAATAAGCTTTAATTTACGGGGGATTGTGTGACTAGTAAAGCATTCTTTAAAAAATTTACTAAACTCAAATTATTAGTAATAAAATAAATTATATGTTGCGGTGGGCTGGAATTAATAAGGACTTAACTGGGAACGAATAAATCCCACTTTAAAAAAATGGCAAAATTAAAAAAATTCGCATTTAGATTATTTATAGTTTTTTTTATCTTGGGTATTATCTCCTCAAGTATTATTGCAGGAATATTATATGCCTTTTACAGACAACTTCCGTTTGTAAGCCTTGAATCATACAGACAAAGTGTAAATTCAAAAATTTATGATGAACAGGGTAGACTTATACTTGAACTTTTCAAAGATGAAAACCGAACCCGACGCCTGCGATTAAATGAAGTATCTCCTTACGTGATTAATGCTGTTATTGCAATTGAGGATAGAAGGTTTTTCAATCATTACGGAATTGATCTTATCCGAATTTTAAAATCAGCTTATGTGGATTTAAAACGGAGGCGTCTTGTACAGGGAGCTTCTACAATCACCCAGCAGCTTGCAAGAAACGCTTTTTTATCTTTAGAAAAACGTTGGTCCCGAAAAATCAAAGAAATAATGCTTGCTTTCAAGCTTGAACATCAGTTTACTAAAGAAGAAATATTGGAATTATATTTAAATGAAATTTCATTTGGGGAAGGTTCTTATGGTGTTGAATCAGCAAGTCAGATTTTTTTTGGAAAAAGTGCAGCAGAACTTGAAATACATGAGGCTGCAATGCTGGCCGGAGTTATAAATGCTCCAACAAGAAATTCACCTTTCAGGAATTATGAAAGAGCAATTTCACGGCGAAATGTAGTATTAAGAGCTATGTATGATCATGATGTAATTTCCCGCGAAGAACTTAAGGAAAATTTAGAGATAGAACCTGATTTGACGGGTCGCTCAAGACAACTTATTCCAGCCCCGTATTATATATACTCATCGCTGCTTCCCGAGTTAAATTCAAGATATGGGAACTCTATGGTGAATGCTGGTGGATTACAGATATACACAACTATAAACAAAGATATTCAAAAAATTGCAGAGGAAGAGTTCGGTAATGCCCCGATTTTTGAAGAACATCCTGATTTAAATGGAGCAATGCTAGTGCTCGAGGTTAAAACTGGTAAACTGCTTGCGGTGGTTGGAGGCAAGGGATTTCAAGAGGACGATCAGTACAACCGTGCTTTTGAAGCTACACGACAACCAGGTTCTGTTATAAAACCTGCAATTTATTTAGCTGCATTTGAAAATGGAATCGCACCGAATAAAATTTTTTCTGATGTTCCCAGAGAATATTTTGATCCATGGACTCAGACCATCTGGCAGCCAAAAAATTATGAAGGCAGATATCACGGTCCGGTAATTTTGAGAAATGCCCTGGAAAATTCATATAATATTATTGCTATTGAGCTTATGCGTGAAGTTGGTGTAAAAAACTCTATCGAATACACAAAAAAACTTGGTGTAGAGTCTCCGATGCGTGAAACACTTTCATTTGCACTTGGTTCCTATGAGATGACACCGCTTGAAGTGGCGACAATGTTTTCAACGCTGGCAAATGGTGGATTAAAAGTTGATATTTCCCATTTGGAAAGAATTTCAGATATTGATGGTATTGAGATAGAGAGTTATGATTATTCCGCCGATCAAGTTGTCTCACCTGAAGCAACAGCTATTGTTAATGATATTTTAAAAGGAGTTGTAAATAATGGTTCTGGGACACGTGCAAAAATTCCAGGTTATAATGTTGCTGGTAAAACTGGCACTACTGATGAGTTTACTAATGCCTGGTTTGCAGGATACACTCCTAATTTGTTAGTTGTGAGCTATTTTGGACATGATTATCCAAAACATATTGACGACCATGCTTCAGGCGGACGGGTAGCTGCTCCAGTTGTCAAAAAAGTAATGGAGAGAATTCTTAAACAGTTTCCTGATAGATTTCCGAATGAAAGTTTTCCAGAACCTGATAATATGGAAAAAGTTAATATCTGTCGTGAGTCAGGATTACTATCTTCTGATGAATGTCAATTTACTGTGCAACAGCTTTTTATAGCTGGTACAGAGCCTACTATGAAATGTAATTTTCATGATCCTTATGGTGCAGATATGACAGATATTGACGATGATGATTTAATAGATTTTTTCACCACCCCACAACCAGAAGCAACAATGATGACACCTTTTCCAACAACTTATACAGATACACCAAGCTCAGAACCTGATGGTTCAGATTCTCAATCTTCTGCTGATACAAGAAGTGTTTTAGACAAATTAAAAGATGAATTAAGCCATATTGACTAGATTTTTAATCTCTGAATTTTCCTCTTATAGCTTTAATAACATCATAAATTTCAAAAAACCGGTCAATTAATTCAGGGTCGAAATGGGAACCTTTTTCTTCTTTAAGAAGGTTAAGAACCTTTTCTTCCGGCCATGCTCCTTTATAAACTCTTTTTGAAATAAGCGCGTCAAAAACATCGGCCACAGCAACAATTCTACCAAAAAGCGGAATTTCTTCGCCTTTTAGACCCTGTCCCAGTTTAATATCCTCAATATTTTCTGTGTACAAATTATCTATTTTACCAGGATATCCTGAACCATTCCATTTTTCCTGATGTCGTAGGGAAATTTCACCTGAAATACAATCAAGGTCGGATTTAGGATTTTGAAATAACCTGGCCCCGTAAATTGTATGGTATTTCATAAGCTCAAATTCGTTGTTGGATAATTTAGCGGGTTTTTTTAAAATTAAATCAGAAATTCCAATTTTTCCAACATCATGCAGCATGGAAGCAAGTCTTACAATATCTTTTGTCTGTTTGATTTCATCAGTATCAACCCCTCTATGTCTTGCCCACGCCTCGTAAAGTTCGGCAGAATAAGCACCAACCCTGTTAACATGTGCACCAGTTTCTTTAGGGTCCCGCAGTTCAGTCATTTTAAGCATTCTTAAAATAAGTTCTCTTGTCAGCATAGCCCGTTCAATTGCAACAGCAGCATTAGTGGCAAAATATTCAACAAACACTTTATGGCTTTCGGTAAACTGAGTAGGGTTATTATTTTTATCAAGGGTATTAATTATCTGAATAACACCAATAATTTTATTTGCACTTGTTTTTAGAGGGGTTGCCATAATAGAAACTGTTTTATAGTTTGCAGATTTATCAAAAGATTTATCGAAGGTGAAGGGGAGTGATTTATCAAGATTATAGGCATCGTTAATAATAATTGTTTTTCCAGTACAAGCACAGTAGCCGGCAATCGAATTTTCGTTAATATCGATTTTTTTATCTGAATAAAAATATTTGTTTGTTCTAGCGTCTTTAATTAAAGTATCATTTTGCACAAAGCTGAACTTCAACTTTCCGGCTTCCTCAAGATATAATGAACCAGCGTCGGCATTTGTGAGTTTTCTGGCCTCGGTTAAAATTCTTTCAAGCAGAGTATCCAAATCTTTAATATGACCTAATTCTTCAACGGTTAACAGAATTTTCTTAATTACTTCAAGTTCTTTAGACAATTTTCCCCCTTGTAGTTTCTCAAATTTCTATTTTTGTTGTCTGAGAAACTGCAATACAATCAATTTTGTTCTTTTTGTTTTTGTTTATAATTTTTTGAGATTCTTTTAATATATAATCAATTCCCTCATCAGTTCTCTTGTGATTATGATGAAAAAGCCCGAATTTTTTTACTTCAGCTTTTAATGCAAGTTCAACAGCCTGGGTGAAGCATGAATGGCCCCAGCCGGTAGTTTCTTTATATTCTTCTGGAAGGAATTCTGAGTCATGAATCAGCAAATCCGCCTTATGGGAAAAATTAACATAATCCTGTATAGACAGTCCGCCCGCGTGTTTATATCCTAGTTCATTGTCGGTTAAAAACACAAAAGTTTTATTATTTTCTTTTATTTTATAACCGTATCCGCCGTTTGGATGATTTAATGGAATGATAGATATATCTAAATCTTTGGTTTTAATATTTTCTTCGTTTAATGTATTCATATCAAATCTGCGACAGGAATTATTATTACATATGTTTATAGGAAATGCAGGAGGGTTAATAATTTTTTGAATGATTTCAAAAGGTTTTAATCCATTATAAGTCGGACCATATAGTTGAATATGAGAGCTTTTGTTAAAAAGTGGTTTGAAAAAAGGAAGGCCCATAATATGATCAAAATGATAATGGGTTAAGAGTAATTTTATATCAAAAATCTCATTTTTTAAATAAAAATCCTCTATACTTTTAATGCCGGTTCCTGCATCAATCAATATTCTTTCCCCACTATCAGAAATAACTTCAACACATGTTGTGTTGCCACCGTATTTTATGAAAGAACTACCAGAAACTGGAAGAGAACCCCGCGCCCCGTAAAAGTTAATTTTCATATTGTCAGTCAGCCCATCTTAATAATTTATTTTCTTTTGCTTTATTTTCAAGCTCTTTCATTTTATCAATATCAAAAAAATCCTTTGTATCCTGATTAATAAAAGTAATTCCATTTTTAAGAGTAAATTCATTTAAGGTCATTTCTGGCCCATGTATTATAACATAATGATAAGAACGTTCATTTCCGGCCCGGGTAACAGTTGTTCTTGTATAAACCTCAGCTTTTAATTTACCATCATCATTTTTTGCCTTTTCCAGAAAATTTTTGACCATCGAAACAGCTTTTTCTAATAAATCATCATCGAATCTGGGGCCGCTTAAACCGGCAAGACGGCTGAAACCAAGCTCTTCAAAAACAAATGTTGTATGCGAACGAACTTCTTCAAGAGTAAGCATCATAGGTTCAAGAGTAATTTCTTCCTCTGAATAAGCGTTGAAACTAAAGGTTAAAGTTAATAATAGGACTAAAAAAAAACTTTTCTTAAAATACATATTATTCCCCCTTAAGTGAAAGTATTTAAAATTATAACATAATATTTATATTATATTCAAATAAAAAAATCTTGAATATTAAAACAAAATTCTGTAATATGATTGTTTGTGAAAAAAAGCTGACATGCTAATAATCACCAATTTTAAAAATAAAATAAGGAGTAAATATGATTAAATTATCTGGCTCAAAAACAAAGTATGAAAATGCAGTAAAAAGGGCAAAAGAAAAAAAAGTTGTGCTGCCAACTTACAGACAGATGAAAAACCCAGAACTCATTCCAGAAAAAATTAAAAACAGGTTAAAGGAAACCGGTTTATGGGATATAGATCCTGTTAATCTTTTCAGAATCACCTGGAAAAACGAACCTGTTGAAAAAGGCGGTTTGCATAAAGGGGCAAATTTTTTTGAGCTTCCCTCAAGTCTTACCGGAGTTGATGCAAGAATTGTCGGTGTTGTTGGAAAGTGGTTTCCAACAGGGGCACATAAAGTTGGAGCTACTTACGGTTGTCTGGCACCTGCTTTAATTTCTGGTAATTTTGATCCAATAAAAGAAAAAGCTGTATGGCCTTCAACCGGTAATTACTGCCGTGGTGGCGCCTACAATTCAGCTCTGCTTGGATGTGATTCTATTGCTATTTTACCTGAGGAAATGAGTCAGGAGCGTTTTGAATGGCTTAAAAAAGTCGCTGGTGAAGTCATACCTACTCCAGGTTGTGAAAGTAATGTAAAAGAAATATATGATAAATGTCATGAGCTTGAGGCTGAAAGAGATGATATTCATATTTTAAATCAATTTAAAGAATTTGGAAATCATCTGTGGCATTATGAAGTTACAGGTGGTGCTATGAATGAAGTTTTTAATAAAATTAAAACTGATAAATCAAGAATGGCCGGGGTATGTGTAACTTCAGGTTCGGCGGGTACAATAGGCTCGGCTGATTTTATGAAATATATTCACAGGGATTCCAAGGTTATTGTCAGCGAGGCAAAACAATGCACCACACTTTTGAATAATGGATTTGGCGGACATAGAATTGAAGGAATCGGTGACAAACATATTCCATGGATACATAATGTTAAAAACACTGATATGGTAGCGGCAATAGATGATGAAAGCTGTATGAATCTGGTCAGACTTTTTAACGACCCGGCTGGAAGAGACTACCTTAAATCTCAGGGGATTTCTGAAGAAGTTGTTGATAATTTAGATTTAATCGGCATTTCTGGTATTGCAAATATTTTAACTGCCGTTAAGTTTGCCAAATACTACGAATTAGGCTCAGATGATATTGTGTTTACTGTATTTACTGATTCAATGGAGCTTTATAACTCAAGATATGAAGAGATGAAACAAAAAGAACCTGATTATAAAAGAGAGCAGGCTGCAAGAGATTTTCACAGGTATTTAATGGCTGTTGAAACTGATAATTTCCAGGAATTAACATATAATGACAAAAAGAGAATACATAACTTGAAATATTATACCTGGGTTGAGCAGCAGGGAAAATCTGTTGAGGATTTAAACAGGCAGTGGTACGACCGAGATTACTGGAAAAGTATTTATAAATTAACTCCTGAAATTGATAAGTTAATTGATAAATTTAATAAAGATGCAGGTGTGCTGGATAATTTATAACTTTTCATTAGAAAACGAAGTATAGAAAAATAGATACAGGTAAAAAAATTTTTATCTTTTTATTATTGACCTATTAAAATTTTTATTTTATAATTTTAAGGGTTTTTATAAAAAACAAATGATCTTTATTGTATGATCAGGCTGTATTAGTTTATTTACATATATAATGCTGTAAGTTTTAATATAATTTTTTGTAATATGCTTAATTACAGTCTGATAAATTTAAAATGATCTTTGACAATTAAATATTCGGAGGTGAAAAAGTGGACGCAGTAGCTCTAGTCATTGGAATTGTAATCGGACTTATAGCCGGTGTTGCAATTATCCTGTTTTCCCAGAAATCTGTTATAAAGAAGGCAAAGAATAATGCTGAGATTATAGTTGAAGAAAGCAGGAAAAAAGCAGATACTTTAAAAAAAGAAACAGAACTTGATTTAAAAAACAAAGAAATCAACATGAGGAAAGAGCTTGAGCGGAATTTCAACCGCGAAACACGTGAGAGAAGGGTTGAAATCGGCAAAGCAGAAAAAAGGGTTACACTTAGAGAAAAAAAAGTTGATGACCTTCTTTTAAAACTTGAAAAAAAAGAAGACACACTTGAAAAAAAATCTGAAAAAATCGAGGGAATGAAAGTTGATCTTGAAAAGAAAACTAAAACAATTATTCATGAACTTGAAAAGGTTGCCCAGCTTTCAAGAGATGAGGCAAGAGAGCTTCTTTTGAAAAATGTTGAGGAAGATTTAGGAAGAGAGATAAGTGCTAAAATTAAAGACCATGAGGAAAAAGTCCGTGAGCAAAGTCACACAAAGGCAAAAGAAATTCTTTCCTATGCTATGCAGAAAGTTGCTGTTGATTGTGTTAACGAATCGACCGTAACTGTTGTGCAGCTTCCCAATGATGAGATGAAAGGTCGAATTATTGGTAGAGAAGGACGGAATATAAGAACTTTAGAGGGTGTCACAGGTGTTAATGTTATTATAGATGATACACCTGAGGCTGTTGTTCTTTCATCTTTCAACAGTCTTAAAAGAGAAATTGCAAGACAGACTATTGAAAAGTTAATTTCTGATGGAAGAATTCATCCTGCCAGAATTGAAGAAACCTATAAAAAAGTTTCTGAAGAAATGGAAGAAGAGCTTAAAAAAATTGGAGAGGACGGTGCTATTCAGGCAAATGTTCTTGGGCTTAATAGAAAGCTTTATCCATATATTGGCAGATTGAAGTTCAGAACCAGTTATGGTCAGAACATACTCGAACATTCTATTGAAGTTGCAAAAATTGCGGCTGGAATGGCCGAGGAAATTGGCGCAGATGTTAAGTTTGCTACAAGGGCGGCCTTTTTACATGATATTGGAAAGGGCGTTGACCAAGAGATGGAAGGAACTCATGTTCAGATTGGAGTTGAAATATTGAAAAAAATGGGTGAAAAACCTAAAGTGCTCAATGCTGTTGAGGCACATCACGGGGACGCACCTTTTAATACGATAGAGGCTGTTTTAGTTCAGACGGCTGATGCGGTTTCGGCCTCCAGACCCGGAGCAAGATATGAAAATATCGAGGCGTATATTAAAAGAATTAAATCTCTTGAAGAGATTTCAGCCAGTTTTACTGGTGTTGAAAAAGCATATGCCCTTCAGGCTGGTAGAGAAATTCGTGTTATCGTTGAACCTGGTAAAATCAAAGATGATATTTTACCTAAATTCTCAAGGGATATAGCAAATAATATAGAGGAACAGATGGATTATCCTGGCGAGATTAAAGTTGTTGTTTTAAGAGAAACAAAAGCTGTCGATTATGCAAGATAATTAAAATCAAAAAAAAACAGAAAGGCTGTCATTATAATGGCAGCCTTTTTTTTTCTTTAAAAAAGTTTTGTTTTTGTAAAAAACTATAGTAAAATATATTAACTTAAGGTTAAAAAATTTAAATCTGTTGAAGAAGTTGATTTAATGTGAAAAAATTAAAAGTTGGACTGGATATAGGCTCTACAACTCTGAAAGTTGTTGTTGTTGACAGCAATTTTAATATTATATTTAAAAAATACCTTAGACATTATTCAGAAATAAAAAAAACAGTTTTTTTATTATTTGATGAAATAAAAAAAATATTAAAAAATAAAAAATCTTCTATTGCTATAACTGGTTCAGCCGGTCTTGGTTTTGCTCAGAAGCTTAATATTCCCTTTGTTCAGGAAGTTATTGCCTCTACAAAAACTATAAAAAAAAATGTGCCCCATACCGACGTTGCGATAGAATTAGGCGGAGAAGATGCAAAAATAATTTATCTTGGCAATCAGGTCGAACAGCGTATGAACGGAACATGCGCTGGAGGAACAGGTTCTTTTATTGATCAGATGGCTACGCTGCTTAAAACCGATCCAGCTGGATTAAATAAATTAGCCGGACAGGCCGAAACAATTCATCCAATTGCCTCAAGATGCGGGGTTTTTGCCAAAACCGACGTTCAAACACTTCTAAACGAGGGAGTTTCAAGAGAGGATATTGCTGCCTCAATATTTCAGGCAGTAGTTAATCAGACAATAACCGCCCTGTCTCAGGGAAAACCAATTAGGGGCAAAGTAGCCTTTTTAGGGGGACCTCTTTATTTTTTATCAGAGCTTAGAAAAAAATTTATCAAAACTTTAAAACTGAAAAAAGAAGATATTATTTTTCCGGAAAACTCACAGTATTATGTTGCATTAGGGGCCGCCCTGAGCACAGAAACATCAAAAAAACTGGAGTTTGAATGCCTTTATGACAGAATGCCTGATATTAATATTGAAAATAATTTTAAAAAAAATTTAACATCTCTGTTTTTAAATGAAAAAGAGTATAAAACTTTCAGAGATCGTCATTATAAAAATAGGGTAGTTAAAAAAGAGTTATCAGCTCACCGCGGTAAATGTTTTCTGGGGATTGATGCCGGGTCAACAACAACTAAATTGGCCTTAATTGATAAAAACGGAAACCTTTTATATTCAGCCTATGGAAATAATCACGGAAAACCTCTTAACTGGACAGTAAATGAGCTGAAAAAACTTTATTTAAAAATGAATCCTGAATCTTTTATTGCTAATGCGGCAGTAACAGGATATGGAGAAAAATTTTTAAAAAATGCCTTAAACATTGACTTAGGGGAAATTGAAACAATAGCCCATTACAAAGGAGCCGACTTTTTCTGTCCCGGGGTTGATTTTGTGCTGGATATAGGTGGACAGGATATGAAAAGTTTAAAAATTAAAAACAAAGTTATCACCTCTATAATGCTTAACGAGGCCTGTTCCTCTGGCTGTGGCTCTTTTATTGAAACTTTTGCCCATTCACTGAATATGAAAGTAAAAGATTTTGCCCTAAAAGGACTGGAAGCAAAAAATCCAGTTGATCTGGGCTCAAGATGTACTGTTTTTATGAACTCAAAAGTTAAACAGGTGCAAAAAGAAGGGGCGGATATTTCGGATATTTCAGCAGGAGTTTCAAAATCAATTATTAAAAATGCCCTTTTTAAAGTTATTAGAATGAAAAATCCTGAAGAACTTGGCAAAAAGATTGTTGTTCAGGGGGGAACTTTTTATAATGAGGCAGTGCTTCGCTCTATAGAAAAAATTCTTAATCGCGAAGTTATCAGACCTAATATTGCCGGAATAATGGGGGCTTTCGGTGCAGCCTTAATTGCTTCTGAAAAATACAGAGAAGGGAAATCCTCAATTTTATCAACTGAGGAACTCCATAATTTTGATTATACAATATCAAAAAAAGTATGTAATTTATGTAATAATAACTGTAAGCTTATTCAGTATAATTTTTGGGATGGACATAAGTATATTACGGGAAATAGATGCGAACGGGCAGGTCAAAAATCTATAAAGAAAAAAAATGATTTAAATATTTATTATTATAAATTAAAAAAAGTTTTTGACTATAAAAGTCTTGAAAATCCAACACGCGGTGAAATTGGCATTCCAAGAGTTTTAAATATGTACGAGGACTTTCCGTTCTGGCATACTTTTTTTACACAACTTGGATATAAAGTAAAACTTTCATCCCCGTCATCAAAAAAAATTTATGAAAAAGGGATTGAAACAATTCCATCTGAGTCCATATGCTATCCAGCAAAACTTGTTCATGGACATATAATGGACTTAATTCATAAAAAAGTAAAAAAGATATTTTATCCATGCATTCCCCTTAATCAGAAAGAGGATAAAAATGCCTGTGGGAATTATAACTGCCCTGTTGTTGTTTCCTATCCGGAAACAATCTATGCAAATATTAGAAATCTGAGAAAAAAAGATATTACCTTTTATAAACCGTTTCTACCTTTAAATAATCCAGATAGAATGTTGAAGAGATTAAAAGAAGAGTTGAAAAATGAAAAAATTCCTATGATTGAAATGAAAAATGCCCTTCAAAAAGCCTATGAAGACCTGAAGAAATACAAAGAACATATAAAATTAAAAGGAAGTGAAATATTAAAAATTATACAAGAAAACAATATGCCGGCAATAGTGCTTGCGGGAAGACCATATCACATTGACCCTGAAATAAACAAAGGCATTCCTGAATTAATTAGATCTATGGGATATGCAGTGCTTTCAGAAGATTCAGTCAGCCATCAAAAAAAAATCCAGAGACCTTTAAGAACAAGAGATCAATGGACTTATCATACAAGGCTTTATGCAGCGGCCGAATATGTCGCGACTAAGGAAAATATACAGCTTGTTCAGTTGAACTCCTTTGGTTGTGGTTTAGATGCAATAACTTCTGATCAGATAAAAGAAATACTTGAAAAAGAAGGAAAAATTTTCACACTTTTGAAAATTGATGAAATAACCAATCTTGGAGCTGCCAGAATAAGATTAAGGTCTCTTAATGCGGCCCTGAATGAAATAAAAGAAAAAAAATTAAAGCTTGTAAAAACAAAAAATAATGCAGAAAAAATTAAATTTACAAAAAAAATGCGCAAAAAACATACAATTCTTATACCTCATATGTCGCCAATACATTTTCAGTTTTTTAAACCCGCCCTGAAAAAAGCCGGATATAAGGCAGAAATACTTCCGGGTGTGGATAAAAAAGCTATAGATATTGGACTTAAATATGTTAATAATGATTCCTGTTATCCTGCAATAATTGTTATTGGGCAGATAATTGAGGCTCTTGAATCAGGAAAATATGACATAAACAATACTTCTGTAATTATTTCTCAGACTGGGGGCGGTTGTCGTGCAAGTAACTATATATCACTTCTTAGAAAGGGCTTAAAAGACGCGGGATATGACAGGATACCTGTAATATCAGCTTCGGCACAGGGATTTGAAAATCATCCGGGATTTAAATTCACGCCAGGTTTATTACACAGCCTTATATTTGGCATATTAACCGGTGATTTGCTTATGAAACTTCTTCATAAAACCAGACCATATGAAAAAGAAAAGGGAAAAACAGAAAAAATTTGTAAAAAATGGGAAAAAATCGTTAAAAGGAATATTGAAAAAGGTGGCTTAAAAGAGTTTAGAAGAAATATAAAAAATATTATAAAAGATTTTGAAAAAATAGAAATTGATAACAGAATAAATAAAACAAAAGTTGGAATAGTTGGTGAAATATTTGTTAAATTCAGTCCAACAGCCAACAATAATCTGGTGAAAATGCTTGAAGAGGAAAATATAGAGGTAATAATACCTGATTTATATGACTTTTTCCTTTATCCTCTTTATAATCTGAAGTTCAATAAACGCTATCTTGAAGGTACGCTTAAAAGTTCAATATTTGGAATAAGTGCAATAAAAATTCTAGAGATATACAGAAATATCATAAGAAATGCTCTTAAAAAAAGTCAGAGATATTCTGGCTCACCAACTATAAACCAGTTGGCAGGTCTGGCGGAAAATCATTTATCTATAGGTAATCAGACCGGGGAAGGCTGGCTTTTAACGGCTGAGATGGTAAAGCTTATAAAAAGCGGAGTTAAAAATATACTTTGTCTGCAGCCATTTGCCTGTCTTCCAAATCATATTACGGGAAAAGGTATGATAACTGAACTTAGAAATGCTTACCCTGAGACAAATATAGCTCCAATCGATTATGACCCCGGGGCAAGCGAGGTCAATCAGCTGAATCGCATAAAATTATTAATAGATGGGTAGAGATAGGCCGTTCAAAAAGAATTTTTTTGTTTGATTTTCGGTTTTTTTTCGGTTATAATAAAAATATGGAAATAACAATTTTAAAAAATGAACTACTTTTATCCCATAAATGGCATATTACAGAAAACCCTGATCCACAGGGGCATATTCATATGAAACTTTATGAATATATTTTAAATAAAAAAAACATAAAACTTATTGACTGTGGAAACAGGTTTAATCCCTATTTTTTAGCCAGGGTAGCCAGATATTCAAAAGTTAATATAAATCAATTGCTTGAAAGAATTCAAATATCCCGTGTATTTACAATTTATCAGCTGAAAAACAGATTAAAAAGCGAAAAAAATTCCAGAAATATCCCTGTTTTTTTATCAGATATAGATAAAATTATTGAAGATGAATCTATTTCAGAAACTGAAATGACAAGATTAACTGAAATATGCGTTTTAAGTATGCTTGAAATAAAAGCCCCCATTTTATTAAACGCCGGGGGAGTAATCGCAGAAAACTGTATTTCAAATAAAATATCACAGGGGTTAAGGTAAAACCTGTATAAATTTAATTTTTAAGGAGATTTTATGGGCAGAACATTATTTTCGGCCACCCAGCTTGTTGAAACAGAAAAATCAATGTGGTCACAGTTCCGGCGTGCGCTCAGAAAAGAGGATAGAGAAATTTTTGATAAACTTTTTTCTCAGGCTAAACTGCATTCACAGGCCCTTTCAAACTCGGGTTCACCATATCCGTTTGAGCCAATACTGATTTCAATTCTAATAGAACAGCAGAAAATTATTGAAGAGATGAAAAAAATTATTGAGGAGCAATAAATTATGAAAGGTTTTTTGTTTGACTGTTATCAGAGTAAAGGCCGGCTTCATTTCTGGTTTATTAACTCTGAACGTAAAAGAGTTTTAATTTCAAAAAAATTCAGCCCCTCATTTTTTGTCAAAAATACTGGAAACATTAATACGCTGCTTAAAAATTTAAAAATTAAATTCAAAAAATTTATTCTATTTTCACAAAGTATGGAAAAAAACATATACAGAAAAAAAACCCCTGTAATTAAAATAGAATGTATAAATCCCGAAATTTTTCTTAAAATAACAGATTTTATTATAAAAACAGGATTAAGTGAAAAATTTGAATTTTATAATATAGAGCTTACTCCACTTGAAATTTATCTTTTTGAAAATAAGCTTTTTCCTTTCGGTTTTTGTGAATTTGATAATAATCCAGATAATAGAATTATTTCTGATGATTTTCATGAAAGTATGGATTATACACTTCCTGATATGAAAGTAATTAAAATTATTCCTTTAAGTGAGGGTGGAAGCCCATTTAGACAGAAATATTTTCCTCAGATTTCATTAAACTGCGGGGACGGCAGGGAATACATTGTTGAAAAAGAAGAATATGAATATATAGATGATTTTATTTTAAGCAAAGATCCAGATATTATTATTACAGATTTTGGGGATCAGATTTTTATGAAAAAGTTTTATAAACTAGGATTTAAAAATTTAAACCGTTTTAAAAATAATCCCTCATTTTCTAAAAACGAAAGTTTTAAGAGTTATGGTAAAACTGTTTTCAGGGCTGGAGCAGTTTATTTAAAAGGCAGACTTCATATAGATAGACAGAACTCATTTTTTTATAAAGAAACCGGAGCAGAGGGTATGATAGAGTTAAGCAGAATATCCTCAATGCCCCTTCAGAAACTTTCTAGAACCTCTCCTGGTACAGTAATTACAGCGATTGAAACAAGAAAAGCTTTTGAGCAGGGAATTCTTATCCCTTTCAGAAAAAATCTTCCCGAGGATTATAAAAATGCGCTTCAGCTTATAAATTCAGATAAAGGCGGGTTATCCTACAGACCCAGAGTAGGTTTTTTTGAAAATGTTGCTGAGCTTGATTTTTTTTCAATGTACCCATCAATAATGGTTAATTGTAATCTGTCATATGAAACCTTAAACTGTGGACATAAAGAATGCAGAAAAAAAATTCAGGGCACTTCTTACAGAGTATGCCAGAAAATAAAGGGTATTATTCCGCAGGCGCTTGAGTTTATTCTTAAAAGAAGAAAAATTCTTAAAGATAATATGAAAAAGGCAGAAACCTGCGAAAAAGAGTATTATAATAAAAGACAGATTGCCCTAAAATGGCTGCTGGTTGTAAGTTTTGGTTATTTAGGCTATAAAAATGCACGCTTTGGTCGAATTGAATGTCATGAGGCAACTACAGCTATGGGCCGTGAACTTCTACTCGAGGCAAAAGATATTGCAGAAAAAAATAATTTTAGAATGCTTCATGGATTAACTGATGCAATATGGGTTCAAAAAAAAGACGCCTGTTATGAGGATTATAAAAAATTAAGTTTAAAAATAAATAAACACATAAATAAAAAATTCCCGTCGGTATTTAAAGAAAACAGCGAATATCAGATACTCCCAGAGGGGCTTTATAAATGGATAGTTTTTTTGCCCTCTAAAAAAGAAAAAATCGGCGTTGCAAATAAATATTTTGGGATTTTTGAAAATAATTGCTTTAAACTCAGGGGAATACAGCTGAGGCGCCGCGACAGCCCGGAATTTATTAAAGATTTTCAAAAAAAAGTGCTGCAAATTCTTTCTGAAGTTAAAACCAGAAGTGAATTTAAAAAGAAAAAAAGGCTTATTTTAAACTTAAAAAATGAAATGAAAAATAATTTAATAGATGGAAAATTTTCTGCAGATGAACTTGCGGTAAAAAAAGTCATGGGTAAAAATCCCTTTGATTATAAAAAAAGAACAGATATATCAGATGCGGCAAAAATTCTTTTAAATGACGGTATAAAAGTATATCCTGGTGAAAAATTAAATTTAATTTATACTGATACAGAGCTTTGCCGTGCTTTCCCGCAGGAACTTTATATAAAAAATCCAACAGGTATAAATATTAAAAAATATATAAAAATTCTTGATGAGGCTGCCTCCGTTTTTTTAGATATATAAAATTACGGGCTTTATTTAATACAGGCAAAAATTTTAAATATAGATATTTTTTTTATCAGTTGAATTATAATTTTTTATATGTTATATTAAATTTCATGTATAAAATATCCATTATTTTTGTCCTTGTTATAGCTATGTTTATTGCAGGATGTGGTGACCCAGAACCACGTACTGAACTCACAGATGATGATTTAGAGCCGAATTATGGTGACATTCTGGTACAGGCTCTTGAAGGTGAACCTGTAACTTTAAATCCTTTTTTTTCAACTGACTCCAGGTCAAGCAGTGTACAGTCTGATATTTTTGACAGCCTTGTTACAAGAGAAAAAGGAGAACTTGTACCCTCTCTTGCTGAAAGCTGGGAAATTATCAATGTTGAAAACGTCTTGTTTATTCATTTAAAATCAAATAATGAAACAAAAGCAGCCCAAATAATTGAAAAATATTATAATAATGAGGATAATTTTGCATCAGTTGAAGATATTAAAAGACATCTTCACTGGCGTGATGACGGAACAGAGATTATCGAAGTTATATACGAAGAACCAGTCGATGATGATGAAGCCCAAAAATGGATGGATTTTCATGAGGCAGTTGTATTTGCAGGTAACAGATATGAAGTTGTGCTTGATTTAAGAAATGATGTTAACTGGCATGATGGCCGGACATTTACCTCTGGTGACGTTATTTTTACATTTGATTATTATATGAACCCGGAAAATAAAAATCCCTATATAGCCTCATATTATTCTTTGAAAAAGGTAGAGGCAGAAGGACGTTATAAAGTTAGAGGGGTTTTTTATCAGCCAATGCTAGAAATAATGAGACAGTGGAATCGTTATATATTACCAAGACATTTACTTGAAGATCATCCCGACATGCGTGAGGCTCATTTCAACAGAACTCCGGTGGGAACAGGTCCATATGAAATAGAAGACTGGAATACTGGTGAATATATAATACTGAATGTAAATGATGACTATTTTAAAGGCAGACCATATATAAATAAAAAAGTTTACAGATTTATACCTGACCGTTCACAACAATTTCTTGCCCTTATAAATGGTGATATTGATTCAATGAGTTTTTCCTTTGATCAGTATAAAAATTATGCAGATGACAAAGAGTTTCAGGAAAGGTTTAATATATTTAAACTGCCCAGAGTAAGCGGTTATAACTATATAGGTTATAATATGAGCAAAAAACACTTTGATAATCTTAAAGTCAGAAAAGCACTGACTCTTGCCTTAAACTTAGAAGAGCTTAATGAGGGTGTGTTTTATGGTGACGCAGAAAGGGTAACAGGTCCATACAGGCGCGATTCATGGGCATATAATCCTAATGTAGAGCCAGTGCCCTATGATCCGGAAAGAGCTGTGGAACTTCTTAAAGAAGAAGGGTATGAAAGAAACAGCGAGGGATATTTTGAGCTTGACGGCGATGAGCTTAGCTTAACGTTAATAACAAATGCAGATAATAATGAGAGAGTTCATATGTCTCGTTATATTCAAGATTACTGGAATCAAATTGGTGTAAGAACTGATGTTGAACATGTAGAGTGGTCAGTTCTTGAAAACGCACTTGATACAGGTACATTTGATGCGGCTATGCTTGGCTGGAATCTACCCGTAACACCTGATATATACAATGTATGGCATTCAAACAGTATTCCAAACGAAGAAAACCCTTATGGTCTTAACTCAATTCACTACAGCAATCCAAGAGTAGATGAACTTATTGAAAAAATAAGATTTACCCCGGAAATTGAAAAAGCAAAACCAATGGCATGGGAAGTTCATGAAATAATAGCCTCTGAATATGGATATGCTTTCCTTTCTGCAGAAGATAATATTTTTGTTATAGATACCAGATTTCACGGGGTTGAAATTGATGGTAATTTCCTTACCTCCAGCCGTGACTGGTTTGTTCCAGAACCTTTAATAAAGTATGAAGAGGGATTCTAATCAACCGTATTTTTATTTTATTAAAATAGCACTTGACGGCAGGACATGAATGAATTAAAATTCATTAAATTCATTAATCTTTCTGGAGAAATAAATGGCAGTGCTTGAAATAGATAAAGTAAGTAAATGGTATGATAAATTCAAGGCCGTTGACGAGGTTAGCTTTAAAGTATCACCAGGTGAAATATTTGGCCTGCTTGGCCCAAACGGGGCGGGAAAATCCTCAACAATGCGTATGATAATGAATATTATCACACCTGATTCAGGACAGATAAAACTTTTTGGTGAAAAATTCCATGAAAAATTCAAAAATAAAATAGGATATCTACCTGAAGAACGTGGACTTTACCCCAAAATGAAAGTTATAAATCAGCTTAAATTTTTTGGGGAATTAAAAGGAATGCCTGCTGGTGAGGCAAAACAGGCTGGAAGAGAATGGCTTGAAAAACTCCAGCTTTCAACCTGGGGAGATAAACTCTGTAACGAGCTTTCAAAAGGAATGGCCCAGAAAATTCAGTTTATTGGGACAATAATCCATAACCCCGAACTAATAATAATGGATGAACCATTTTCTGGATTAGACCCAGTAAACTCAAGATTTTTAAAAAATACTCTTTTAGAGTTGAAAAACAAAAACAAGGCTATTATATTATCCACTCATTTAATGGAAAATGCAGAAAAACTATGTGAAAACATTTGCCTGATTAACAAAGGACATTCAATTTTAAACGGAAATTTAAATAAAATAAAAGAACAACATGGAAAAAACTCTATAATTTTAAAATATTCAGGTGATGGAGAAATTATTAAAAAGCTGCCGGGAATAAAATTTTACAATGATTTTGGAAAACATATGGAAATAAACTTAAATAAAAATATGGATAAAAAAACTTTTTTCAGAGAAATAGCAAAATTAGATATAGAAATAACAAAATACGAGGCAACAGAAACATCACTTGACGATGTATTCATACAGGTTGTTGAAGGGGAAGAAAATGAGATTTAAAGCCCCGATACTCATAAAAAGAGAATTCATGACCAAAATACGTTCAAAATATTTTATATTCGCCACCTTAATAGGTCCATTTTTAATGGCTTTTTTAATGGGAGCGCCTATGTTTTTCATGCAACTTTCAGGTGAGGAAATAAAAGAAATAGTAATAGTAAAAGAAACCCTGAACTTGAATGAAGAAATATCTTTAAACTTTCAGGATGAAATATCAACAGGTGAAAAAAAATTCCAGTTAAAGTTCATAAAAACAGAAGAATTTGCAGAAACCCGCCAACATTTAATGAAACAGGTTGAAAACAACCAAATAAAAGCAATAGTAAAAATACCAGACTCAGTTGTTGATGGTGGCCAGATAACATATATTTCAAGCTCACTCGGGGATATAGAGTTTATAGAATCTGTAAGAACAAGAATATCTAACGCAGTAAATTCATTACGAATGACTAAGGCAGGAGTAGAATCTGCTTTAATAGAAAAATTAACAAGACCAGTAGGCCTGGAAACATTAAGGGCTCAGAGAGGTGAAGTAAAAACAAAATCAATGGCACAGGATTTTATGACAGCCTATATATTTGTTTTTATACTCTATATTACTACTATCTTATACAGCTCATCAATATTACAGGGAGTAGTTGAAGAAAAAAGCTCAAGAATTGTTGAAGTACTCCTGTCGTCGTGTAATACATTCGACATGATGCTGGGAAAACTATTTGGAGCTGGAAGTGTTGGTTTATTTCAGTTTACTATATGGGGAGCATTTGGCGGAATCATTTACTTTTTTATAAAAAATCAATTCCCGGATTTGCCAGTTATGATAACAATTTCTCCGGACCTCTTAATTTACTTTATAGTATTTTTTCTAATTGGATATTTTCAATATTCAACAATGTTTCTAGTTGCTGGAGCTTTAAGCTCAAATCAGGATGATGCAAAACAAATGGCACAGCCGGTAACAATGTTAATAGTTCTTCCGTTTATAATGAGCTTTCTTGGAATGAATAATCCTGGACACAGCATGGTTCATATACTCTCACATATTCCATTTTTTACTCCAATGCTTATGTTTGTAAGAGTAACTGTTAGCTCGGTTTCAATATATGAAGTATTAACAGCAGTTATAGTAAATATTCTGTTTATATTTTTAATAATATATCTAGCTTCTAAAATATATAGAGTTGGTATATTAATGTATGGTAAAAGACCAAAAATCAAAGAAGTTTATAAATGGATGTTTCAGTGAAAAGATTTTATCAAATTAAACGAACATAACTCCATAATATCCTTATTTTAACCTTATATAATCAAAATTAAACCACCAATTCTCAATTTAGCCGAAAATCCTTTAGTGGTCAGGCCTACACACTTTGCTTTTTCGCAAAGTGCTGTCGGCGCTGACCCCATCAAATCAAGGGTTTTCTCTATTTTCATTGAGAATTGCTGAAATTAAACTTAGGTTTAAAATTAAAAAATAAAAAAAATGGAATAAAATCATAATTTTTTCGTCTTAGTTATAAAAGCCCCAAAAAAAAACATTTTTTAACTTTCAATATATTTAACAATTAGGTATTATTTCATCAATAATTAATGAGGTGATTATATGAATGAAAAAGAATTTGATAAAATTTACGAAAAGTATTTCGATAAAATATATTTTTATGTGTTATCAATCACCTGTAATCCAGAAGACGCAAAAGATATTTCACAGGAAACATTTATTAAAATTTTCACCTCTGAAAAAGATTTAACTAATATTAAAAATTTAAAAGCTTATATTTTTAGAATAGCCAGAAATTTAACAATGGATAAATTCAGATTACTGAAAAAAATTAAAATATTTTTATCTTCGATTAAGTATGAAGATGTTTATTTTTATGATGAAAACAAAGAAAAAAAATACATGAAATTACTCAGTTCATTAAAAATGCTGAAAAACAACGATAGAAACATATTACATTTAAGATATTATGAAAACATGAGCTATGATGAAATATCTGAATGTGAAAAAGTAAAAACAGGCACAGTTATGAGCCGGCTTAATCGTGCTAAATCAGCCTTGAAGGAGGTGATGATAAATGACAGAACAAAATAAGCATGAAGCAAAAGAATTTTTTAATAATTTGAAAAACTCTAAACCAGAAATTCATAACAAATCATTTATCAGTAAAAAACTTAAAGAGAATATCAAACTTAGAAAAGAACAGCTTGTAATCGAAGATAACTTTTTTAAAATGCTTTTTATTGCACTTGTGATTTTGTTAATTTTAAGTATAACCTCAGGATTTTTCAACCTGGAAGTTACAATGATAGGAATCAGTACTGAAGCAACTACCACCAGTATTAATCTTTTTACATTTGTTTTAAAAACTGCTGTTTTTCTTTCAATACTTTTATCAGCAGGCATATTCAGCTTTAAAATATTAAAAAATTAGTAAAATAGGAGGAGTTATGAAAAATTTAATTAAAAACACCTGGGTTAAAGGATATTTTAAAATATTTTTAAAAGTTTTTACAGTAATTATGATTTTACTAATCGGATTTGCTTATTTAATATTCCGAACAATTAATTTTATGGATTTTGAATCTAATGAAGAACTTCTAAGCGAAACTGAAAAATTCTTTGAAAGAGAAGCACAGGACGCAAAAATTGAGTTAATCAATTTAAATTATCAGTATGGACAGAATTTTGGCAGCTCTGAAAGATTATACAATTCTATGCATTTAAGTTATTACGAAAGACCAGAAATTGTTGAATATTATAATAATCCTGAAAATATTAAAGCAGTTAAAAAACAATTAGATGCCATACCAATGCTTAAAGAAATTAAACCGTATCTTGAAAATAAAGAAGCGATTTTTACCGAAATGCCAAAATTTGCTTATGGTAGAAGATTTACAAAAGATATGGCATTATATGCTAAATACCTTGCATTAAACAGTGAATTTGAAAAAACTACACAAGTAATTGAAAAAATGGTTTCAATAACTTTAATGTTCAGTAGAGGCTCTTATGAAAAACCACTACTTATTGAATATATGATTGCAACAGCAATGCATGAAATAATAAATGAAACCGTGAAACAGTTAATAAATTCAGATTTTACAGATTTTCCTGAAAACATGCAGACAGAAATTAAATTACCCGAATCAACAAAAAACAAATTATTAAAACAAATGAATTTTTTAGAAGAATTCTTTGCAGAAATTAATGAAGCAGTAATGGGCGAAAAAATTGTAGTGATTAAAACAATTGATTATCTATATGAAAAATATCCAGTTAATATGAAAATGTTAGATATTTTCACCATGGGTATATTTAATAACACTAAAGATAAAATGATAAATTTTTATAATCAAATGAATGATTATATTGAAAAAGATAGAGGAGAACATTTTGATGATGAAGTGGGATATAAATATTATGAAAGTTCTAATCCAATTATTTCAATATCTACACCAAGATTAAAAAGAATATTTACAAAAGAAAAAGAAATAAATGAAAAACACTCACAATTAATAAATTTACTGCAATAACTTTAAAAACAGTAATAGCTTTAAAAGAAAATATTTAATAATGCCGGGCTTGATCCCCCGGCATCTTTTTTTTATATTTCATTTGCCCGGTGAAATAATTATCAATACCCAGGGTGTCGGTTCTCGACATTGACAAAATTTACCTTTTTTTTAATAAAAAAACTGAGTTTTTAAATCCTGTTAAGCTTTTCGAGATATTTTTATAAAATGCAAAAAAATTATAAACTTGAGTTTAGCAAAAAATAGAAATTTTAACCTGTAGACAATTATAAAACAGTAAAGTTGACTA
>JBNJGP010000042.1:0-24427 GCA_051747805.1 Candidatus Muiribacteriota bacterium | reverse complement strand
GCTATAAAGCGTGGAATTGAAAAAGCTACTGAAGAGGCTGTTAAATATATAAAAGATACATCAAGAGATGTTACAGATATGATTGCCGATGTTGCTTCAATTTCTGCACGCTCAAAAGAAATAGGTGGATTAATTTCTGAAGTTATGGGAATTGTTGGAACAGACGGTGTAATAACTGTAGAAGAGGCACAGGGAATTGAAACTGAAAAAGATGTTGTTGAAGGAATGCAGTTTGATAAAGGATATATATCCCCTTATATGGTTACAAATTCTGAAAAAATGGAAGCTGTACTGGAAGATCCATATATTTTAATTACTGATTCTAAAATTTCTACAATGAAAGATCTTCTTCCTCTTCTAGAAAAAGTATTACAAACTGGAAAACCGCTTATGATTATTGCTGAAGAGCTTGAGGGAGAAGCACTGGCAACAGTTGTTGTTAATAAGCTTAGAGGCTCTCTTAACTGTGTTGCGGTTAAGGCTCCTGGATTTGGCGATAGAAGAAAAGCAATGCTTGAGGATATTGCTATTCTTACAGGTGGCCAGAGAATTACTGAAGAACTTGGTCTTAAACTTGAGACTACTGAGGTTGAAATGCTTGGTAGAGCTAAAAGAGTTGTTGTAAATAAAGATAATACTGTGATTGTAGATGGTCATGGTAAAAAAGAAAATATTGAAGAAAGAGTTAATCAGATTAAAAATGAAATAGCAGAATCTACATCTGATTATGACAAGGAAAAACTTCAGGAAAGACTTGCAAAACTAAAAGGCGGTGTTGCTGTTGTCAGAGTTGGAGCAGCTACTGAAACTGAAATGAAAGAAAAGAAAATGAGAATTGAAGATGCTTTAGCGGCTACAAGAAGTGCTGTTGAGGAAGGAATTGTTCCCGGTGGAGGAAGAGTTTTAATTGATGCGATTTCTGAAATCAAAAAAATAAAAACTCAGTCACCTGACGAGCAGACAGGTATAAATATAGTTATTAAAGCACTTGAGGCTCCTCTCCGTCAGATAGCTAAAAATGGTGGATTTTCATCAGACGTTATTATTGAAAAAGTAAGAGGTGCTAAAAAAGGATATGCTTTAAATGCTGAAGTTGGCGATGTGGTAGATATGATGAAAGAAGGAATTGTTGATCCTGCAAAAGTAACAAGATGTGCATTGCAGAACGCTTCATCAATAGCTGCTATAATGCTTACAACAGAAGTTCTTATGTCAGATATACCTGAAGAAAAAGATGGTGGCGCACCTGCCGGAGCTCCTGCTATGGGTGGCGGAATGCCAGGCATGGGCGGCGGAATGCCAGGTATGATGTAAAATAATTTTTTAATAATAAAGGGCAGGGAATTTTCCCTGCCCCTTTTTTAAACTTGCAGGGAAAATCTATGTTAAATTCTTTAAGCTTAACTCAGAGAAAAAAAGATATTTTAAAAAGTTTAGTTGATGAGTATATATTTTCTGGTGAACCTGTTTCTTCAAGGAGGCTTGCCAGAAAATATATGCTCAACTGTTCTCCGGCCACCATTAGAAATGAACTGGCAGAACTTGAGGAAGAGGAACTTATCCAGAAAAGTCATTTGTATTCTGGCAGAATACCGGCTGATACCGGTTACAGATATTATGTTGACAATCTTTTAGAGTTAAAAAACTTAACCAGCGAGGAAAAAAATAAAATAACTCAGTTAAACGATTTTTCCAGGGTTTATAAACAAAAAGAAAATCTTGTAAAAAATTTATTTAAATACAGTCTTTTTGTTTTAAACTCTCTTTCTAAACAGGCTGCCTTTGTTTTTGAATACAGAGACTCTCTGCTTTCATTAAAAAATTTTAAATTGATTAAAGTTTCAGATTTTATTTATACAATTATTTATCAATTTGAATCGAATATAATTGAAAATAAAATCTGGTTCACCCAAAACAACTTAAGCGTTCAGAATGTTGAGAAAATAAACAACTATATAAATGAAATGATTAAAAAATACAAAAGTAGTTTTTTCGAGAATTTTAATAAAGAAATTCAAAAAGAGCCTGCGATGAATAATGTTATAGAATATGTTTATTCTATTTGTGAATTGATTTTAAACTCCCAGAAAAGCTCCAATATTGATAATATTCTTTTTATTGAAGGTATAAAAAATCTTTTAAATAAAAAAGAGTTTGCCAATATGGATAAGGTTAAACAGATTATAGATTTATTTGAAAATACTGAAATTTTACATAGAGAGATTAAAGAGCTTATTGGGCGGGGAAATATTTCTGTAAAAATAGGAGAAGAGTTTAATAATGCCTTTTTTAATGATTTTTCATTTATAAGTATTAACTACAAAAAAACCGACGATAAAAAAGGAATAATTGGAATACTTGGGCCAAAGAGGATGCAGTATGAAAGAATTATTACAATTCTGAAAAAAACTCAGGAAAAAATAAATTTTATACTGAATCCTGTAACTTAATTTCAGTTGGTATTATGAAAAAAAAAATTTTAATATATATGAGAGACGTTGGTGGAGGCGGTGCAGAAAGAAATATAATCAATATTATCCGTTATCTGGATAAAAAAAAATTTAAAGTTTCTCTGTTGCTTTTTTCAAAATTTAATAATCAATACATTAAAATGATTCCAGAAAGTATAGAAATAGATTATATAATTCCCTCTATAAAAACAAAATATGCAAAATTATTCTATAAAACAGTTATACTTCCTCTTATTATTTATAAAATAATTAAAAAAAAGCCGGATATTATTTTCTCAACCATGCATAATAATAGTTTAGTGTTGCTTTTATCCCGTTTCTTTATTAGTAAAAAGATTAAGGTAATTATAAGAGAAGCTACTGTTAATTCTAAAAGAAATCATATTAATTTTATTAGGAAATTTTTAATAAAAAAACTATATAACAGGGCTTCAAAAATTGTTGCTATTTCTAAGGGAGTGAAAAAAGATCTTATAAAAAATTTTAATATTAATCCAAGACTTATCTATATGATTTATAATTCTATTGATACTGATTATATAAAAAAGAAATCAAGAAAAAATTTAAAATTTAAAGGAAATGAAAAAATTATTATTTCCACAGGACGTTTAATAAATGATAAAGATCAGAAAACCCTGATTTCTGCCTTTTCAATTATTAATAAAAAAATTCCTTCAAAACTTTTGATTCTGGGAAGAGGAGAAAATAAAAATAATTTAATAAAATGGGCCTTTAATGAAGGTGTAGGTGATAGAGTTTTTTTTATGGGATTTAAAAAGAATCCATTTGTTTATCTGAGAAATTCTGATTTGTTTATTGCTACCTCGCTTGTTGAAGGGTTTCCTAACAGCATTATTGAGGCAATGGCATGCGGAGTGCCTGTAATTTCTACTGACTGTTGTTCGGGGCCAAAAGAAATTATTAAAAATAATCAATATGGTGTATTGACAAAAATCAAAGATTATAAGAGTATCGCATATTATGCTATTGAGTTACTTCAAAACAAAAAAATGTACGAACACTATAAAAATTCCGGGTATAAAAGAAGTCTTTTTTTTAATAAATACAGGATGATAAAAAAGTACGAGAGGTTATTTTTGACTTAATGAAAAATTTTTTAAAAAGCATGGAGCTTATAAAATCCTTCCGCATTCTTGGGCTCAGTGCAAACAGCACACTATCGGAGGTAAAAAAAAAATATCGTCTAATTGCCAGAGAAACTCATCCAGATATATGCCCGGAAAATAACTACAGAATAAAGAAGTTTACAGAGGCAACTGAGGCTTATAATAAACTTTATCTTTATTTTTCATCTAAATTTAAAGGATATAACTTTGATGAGGATTTATCTTTATTTTTAATTAAGGCCTTTCTACCTGATATATATATTAAGGTAAAAAATTTTAAACACACAGAATATATTGAGTATGAAAGAAAGGTTTGTTGTCTTGAATGTAGAAATAAACCCAGAATAAAATGTTTTAAATGTAAAGGAAACGGAAGAATTCTTTTTAAAAGTGGTCAAATTAAAAAAAAAATTTTATGCAGTAAATGTTATGGCAGAACTTATATTACTCAATGTAATGCTTGCGGGGGACAGGGGTTTATTATTGAAAAAAGAGCAGTTCATATTAAAAAGTTTAAAAAAATAAGTCCTGAAAAATATGTTTTAAAAAATCAGGGAAATAAATATAAGAAAATATGTTCAGATGTTTACATTGTAGCCTGTTAATATTTTAGAGACGTTTATAAATTAATATTTCTAACTTTTCCCAGAAATGACATCTTTCTTTTTTTTTAAAAATACACCATCAATAATAAAAAAAATTGTTGAAAGCACTGAATATGCTGAAATAATCAATAAAATCATAGATAGTGTTACCGTTAAAAATATGTTCATAACCCTCTCCTGTAAGAATATTATATACATAATATTTCGGGGAAAAACACAATTTTTATTAATTTATTTTTACCTGTTACCAAATATATGATATTATATTTTTCATGAAGATTAAATTTTACTTATTATTGTGCTGTCTAATAATTTTATTTAGCATTTTTTTGCATAATCGATTAGATAAGTTTTTTCAGGTTTCAGATAACCGCTTTTATGATTCAATACAGACATTAATATATACAATGAAAACAGAAGGTTTTAAATTAGATTCTCAAGATTTAATTGGAGAAGAAGGTCGTGGCTTAAAAGAATCAATATTTTTTATTGAAGTTGATGATGATTTTTATAATATTATCGATGATAAATTTCCCGAAATATATGGACTTACAGGAAAAAGGCGGGCTTCGTTTGCTGAAGCTGTTGATTATATTGGAGCCCATAATGCCAGTGAGATTATTTTTGATTTTACAATGGAATATGGTACAACAGAAAAAGCTGACAAAATAATTTCTTCAAGCATTAAAAGGGCTTCAGATAATGATGTTGATATTATTGTAGCCTCAAAAATTGATTATAATATTGATTTTTTGACCCATGAATTAAAACCGGTTTACCGGAAGCCTTTTGAGATTTTTACTCCCTACTATACAGGTTTGATAAATCAGAAAATTACAGAAGGCTATTCTGTTCGTGAACCTCTTTTATACACCGAAACGGGAGGAGTTAAATATGAATCACTTGGATTTAAGGCTTTTTTGCTAAATAATGGTATAGAAAATTATCATATTGAGAATAATTTGCTTAAGGCAGGAGAGCATGAAATTCCTGTTATAATAGAGGGAGTTGAAGAAGAAGGTTTTGTTAACGTTTATTGTAATATAATTTTTTCTAATCGTTATACAGATTTCACAATTTTTCCTCTGAGGGCTTTTATAGATGATGAAATGTTTGAAGAATATACGCAGGAAGATAGAAATTATTTTTTAACCGCCGAGGGAAGATCGGTTTTTAAGGATGGGATTATTTTTTTTGGAAGTGCGGCGGCAGAAGATCAGGATTTTGTTAATTATCCTCTTTCTTTCATAGCAGCCGAGGGTAATGTCCCCGGCGTTCATATGCACGCTAGTCTTCTTTATGCTCTTGAGCAGAAAGAATATTATAGAGTTCTTGAAAAGTCTGAAAATTATGCTCTGCTTTTAGCTGTTTTAATTATTTTATTTATTATTTATTATTATTTTGGACCTGTTGCGAGTTTTATATTGCTTATAATTTTTATTTGTTTATATACAGGCATTATCTCGATGGTTTTTGGTCTTAATAAAACTGCATTTAATCTTACTCATCCAATTATTTCCATGATTTTTTCTTTTGTGGGTATTCAAACCGGTAAATATTTTTTTGAAACTAAAGAAAAGAAATTTATTAAAGGAGCTTTTTCAAAGTATATTTCGCCTAAACTGGTTACTGAAATGACAAAATCACCAGAACTTTTAAAGCTGGGCGGAGAAGAAAAAGATTTAACTATTTTCTTTTCCGATATAGCTGGATTTACAAGTATTTCCGAGGGTATGTCAGCTCCGGAACTTGTCTCGCTTCTTAATAAATATTTAACAGAAATGACAGAAATAACTATGAAGCATAAAGGAACTGTTGATAAGTATATAGGGGACGCTGTTATGTCTTTCTGGGGAGCGCCTGTTTCTGATGAAAACCAGACTTATCATGCCTGCCTTGCCTCGCTTGAGATGATTCATAAATTGAAAATTTTAAATGAGGATTGGAAAAATCAAGGCTATCCGGAAATTCAAATACGAATAGGGTTGAATGCCGGGAAGGCAGTTGTTGGGAATATGGGGTCAGAAAATCGTTTTAACTATACTGTAATGGGGGATTCTGTTAACCTTGCAGCAAGACTTGAAGGGCTTAATAAGGAATATGGAAGCAAAATAATGGTTACAGAAACAATTTATAAAAAAAACAAAAATAAATTTAATTTCAGAGAGCTTGACTTTGTCAAGGTGAAAGGAAAAAATGAGCCAATCAGAGTTTATCAGTTAATTGAATTTGAACTAGATAAGCTGTATAATAAAGGACTGGATGTTTATTACAAAGCCTTAGAGAAATATAGAAAAGGAAACTTTAAAAAAGCGCTTCAACTTTTTATCGAAGCAGATAAAATTTTTAACGGTGATTATTGCTGCAATACATTTGTTAAAAGATGTAAATTTTTCATTGATAATCCTCCTGAAAACTGGGAGGGAATATGGACAATGGAAACAAAGTGATGTATTTTAAAAACAACATTCAAATTAACAGATTGGATATAAATGAAGAAAAAGTGGATAATAAAAGAAGTAGATAAAGAAAAGGTTAATTTAATAAAAAAATGGTTTAATCTTTCAGGTCCTGTCGCAACTCTTTTATATAACCGAGGGATTTATAAAAAAGAAGACCTTGAAAATTTTTTGAATTTTAACAATAAAAAGTTTCATTCTCCGTTTTTATTTTCAAATATTATAAAATCCTGTGAAATAATTAAAAGTCATATTGAAAAAAACTCATTAATTATAATATTTGGCGATTATGATGTTGATGGTATTACTAGTACAGCCCTCTTATATGAATTTTTTCTAAAACTTCTGAATTATGATAACGTTGATTGTATTCTGCCCGAAAGAGATAATGGATATGGTCTGAATAAGAATATAATGGAAAAATTTATAGAGAGAAAGGCAGGGCTTATTATCACTGTTGATACTGGAATATGTAGCTATGAAGAAATAAAATATGCCAAAAAAAATAATATAGATGTGATTGTTACTGACCATCATGAAATACCTGAAAAATTACCAGAGGCAGATGTTCTGATAAACCCGAAACTGGAAGAAAAATATCCCTTTAAATATCTGGCTGGTGTTGGTGTTTCTTTTAAGCTTATCCAGGGATATATTGAATACTATGATTTAGATAAAAATTTTTTAAAAACTGTTATAGATCTTGCGGCCCTGGGAACAATTGCAGATATAGTGCCGATGATTGATGAGAATCGATTAATTACGAGAACCGGCTTTGATATTATGGCAAAAAGAAGGCGTCCGGGAATAGAGGCGCTTATGAAATATGTTTACGGTAATGAAATTAACTCCCATACAATTAGTTTTGGGCTTGCCCCTAGAATAAACGCTTCGGGAAGAGTTGGAAATCCGAAGGTAGCATTAAAACTTCTATTAACCCAAGATAAATATGAAGCTATAAATCTTGCTGAAAATCTTAATTTGCAAAATAAACAAAGACGTGTTATTGAGCTTAATATAATGCAAAAAGCACAAAAAATGGTCGAAAAAGACGTGAGAAACAAAAAAATAATTATGCTATATGGTTATGACTGGAATTTAGGAGTTATAGGAATTGTAAGCTCAAAAATAAAAGAAATGTTTAACAGACCTGCTTTTTTAATAAGCATAGATAAAAAGACAAAAATTGCGAGGGGTTCCGCCCGTAGTATAGAGGGGTTTAACCTTGTGGAAAATATTGCAAGTTGTGAGGATTTGCTTGAATCTTTTGGGGGCCATGAATTTGCTGCGGGTTTTACTATAAAAGAGAATAATATTGATTGTTTTCATGATAGACTTTATAAAAGAGCAAGTGAAGTTTTTTCCCGGGGGATACCTGCCGGTTCTATTGAAATTGACCTGGAATTAAAAGCAGAGCATATAAATATAAATTTCTATGATGAGATATGGGATAAGTTTCATCCTTTTGGAGAAAAAAATCCCCTTCCAGTATTTGCTATAAAAAGTATCGAGGTTAAAAGTTTAAATATATTCAGCCAGAAACATCTCAGCTTAAGACTCTCAGATGGTTTTTATAATCTGAAGGGTGTATACTATAACTTTTTCAATAATAATCAAAAAGAACTTACCTTCAAGGTAGGAGATAAAATTGATATTGCGTTTAAAACAAAACTTTCAACTTATAATAACACAAGCTATATTGAATTGCAGATTATAGATATTAAAAGTAAAAATAAAAAAAATTCTTCAGGTAGTTTTATTGAGGTAGATAAAATTAAAGAAAAGGGGAATGAGTTTTTGCTTTCCGGTTCATTTGACCGGGCAATAAATTTTTATAATAAAGCCTTGAAATTATCTTCAAATAATGCGAAAATATATTTTAATCTGGGGTTGGCTTTTAAAAAAAAGGGGGATAAGGCAAAAGCTCTGTCCTTTTTTAAAAAAGCCAGAAACTATTCCAGGGGCAAAAATAACCAGGTTTTTATAAAATCGATAAAAAGTATTAAAGGTTTAAAGAGTTAATTTTTAAGATTATACTTGAGTCTGGCAAACTCAAAAATATAAAAAACGGGAGCTGAATATGGAACTGAAAGATTATATAAGAGATATACCAGATTTTCCAAAAGAGGGAATAGTTTATAAAGATATTACTCCTCTGCTTAAGGATAATTCTGCATTAAAAAAGGCTGTGGAAAAAATGGCCTCACCATGGAAAAATAAAGGAATTGATTATGTTGCAGGGGCCGAATCAAGAGGCTTTATTTTTGGTTCAGCTATTGCAATGGAGCTTGCAGCCGGCTTTATTCCTGTTAGAAAACCTGGAAAGCTTCCCCATAAAGTAGTTTCTGAAAGTTATGAACTTGAATATGGTAAGGATTCTCTGGAAATGCATATTGATGCAATAGAAAAGGGAAGCAGAGTCCTTATAGTAGATGATTTGCTGGCAACGGGCGGTACCGCTGCTGCAATGGTCAGGATGATTGAAAAAAACAATGCAACAGTTTCTGGTTTCAGTTTTTTGATTGAACTTGGTTTTCTACAGGGAAGGAAAAAACTATCTGGAAAAGAAATTAAATCTGAAATAATTTATTAACTTAAATGAAGAAAAAAATTTTATTTCTTTTTTTTATAAATTTTTTAATAATTTTCTGCTCGGCTTCTTTGAACGACTGGGATTACTGGGATGGCGAAAATTTTTTAAGATTCACCTTCAATTTTGAGGATAATCCTTCTTATGAGGTTATAGAGGTTAAGGATGAAAGACTTTTTGTTGTTGATGTTGAAACTGAGTATAATAAAGAAACAGAGTTTCAGAATTTAAATCGCGGAAATGTTGAATCAATACGTGTGGGCGCTTTCAGGCCCGGAATTACCAGACTTGTAATCAAGCTTAAGTATGTTAATGAAGTCAGGGTATATAAGGCCAGCGAGGAAGTGGATGGTAGGTATAAGATATTTGTCGATGTAGATGATTTTTTTGTTCCAGGCGAGGTTAAAGACGAAAATGAGGCTATGGTTGTAACAATTGACCCCGGGCACGGGGGATTTGATCCGGGAGCTATAAATCACACTTTGGGTATTATGGAAAGAGATATTTGTCTTGATATTGCACTGAAAATCAGATGGATTTTTCAGAATATGGATATAGATGACATTAAAATAAAACTTACTCGAGATGAGGATGTTTTTCTTCCTCTTAGACGGAGGGCCGATATTGCTAACAACAATAAAAGTGATTTATTTATAAGTCTTCATGCTGATTCCTCACATCGTTCTTCTGCAAGTGGAGCTAGTTTTTATTATTTTTCAAACGTTTCATCATCAGCTGAGGCAAACTGGCTTGCAGTTCGTGAAAATAACGAAGTTATTGTAGAGCAGGATAATAAAAATAAAGAAGAAATTAACCTGATTTTAAACGATATACTTATGAATACTAATCAAAAAGTGAGTGCTGATTTTGCTGGAATAGTTAAAAGTTCTTTTAAAAGAAATGAAATAAATATACTCGGGAGAGGTATTTTCTCTGCTAAATTTGATGTATTAAAGTTTTCAAAATCTCCGGCTCTGCTCCTTGAAGTGGGATTTTTATCCAATTCCGAAGAAACACATGAATTAAAGTCAAGTTTTTACAGGTATGAGTTGGCAAAAACTATATCTTCTGCTATAATAGATTATTATAATAAATTTGAAGGAGATTATAAAAACGTTGAATTTCCTGAAGTTAAAATAGCCGAAGAGATGGATGGAGTTGAAGTGGATAGTATTTTAAATTTTTATACAGTTAAAAGCGATTTTTTAATTCCTAAATATGGAAAAGGAGGCATTTAAATGCAAATAATCATAAGCGGACAGAACTTTAATTTGTCAGAAAGTTTAAAAAAACACACGGAAGAAAAATTGTCAAAGTTACAGAAATATTTTGATCATATTAATGAAACAGATGTTGTTTTTCATGTTGATGATGCAAAAGAAAAAGAAAAAAAACAGTCTGTTGAGGTTACAATATGGGCAAATGGAACAACAATTCATGCAGAAGAAGCTGCGGTTGATTTATATTCTGCGATAGATCTTGTTGTAGATAAACTTGAAAGACAGATTAAAAAATATAAAGAAAAACTTAAAACAAAAAACAGAAAAAAACTTGTAGAGGCTAAAGAGAAAGCTATTACTCATTCTGTTTTTGATGTTGAAAGCGAGTTTGAAAATGAGGAACCAAAGGTAATAAGGGCTAGAAAATATGCAATGAAGCCCTTATTTGTTGAAGAGGCGGCTATGCAGCTTCAAGAGTTTGGGAGAAACTTTCTGGTTTTTACAAATGCTGAATCAGAGCAGGTTAATGTTGTTTATAAAAGAAATGACGGCTCAGTTGGTCTTATAGAGCCGGAAATTTAATATGGAAGTTGATACTCTCCTTAAAAAAGAATATATAATCCTGAATCCGGTTGCGCAGACTAAAGAAGAAATGCTTCAAGAGCTGTGCGATTTTTCTCTGGAAAAAAGAATTATTTCAAATAAAGATGAATTTTTAAAAATTCTAAAAAATCGCGAAAAGCTTGGAAGCACAGGGATTGGTAAAAATATAGCTATTCCACATGGCAGGAGCGAATGTGTTAAGAATTTATCACTTGTTTTTGCCAGACATGATAGGGGTATAGATTTTGATTCACTTGACGGAGAATCGGCAAAAATATTTTTTCTGCTGGCCGCTCCGTTAAAAGTTGAATCAAAATACCTACAGGTTCTTGCTCAGCTTTCTATGTTATTGAGAAGCAAAAGTTTCAGGTCGGAAATTTTATCGGCAAAAAATCCAGAAGAGGTATTAAAAATAATTCATAAAAATGAAAAAGTTCTTTAAAAAATTATTCAATAAAAATGAGAGGGAAATAGCAAAATTATACAAAATAGTTGAGCTTATTAACTCACTTGAAGCAAAAATATCTTCTCTTACAGACGAAGAATTACAAAAAAAAACGGTTGAATTCAAAAATAGAATTAACAATGGAGAAACAAAAGAAGATATACTTCCTGAGGCTTTTGCGGTAGTTCGCGAGGCGGGTAAACGTGTTCTTAATATGCGTCATTTTGATGTTCAGCTTATAGGTGGAATTGTTCTTCACAGGGGAAAAATTGCTGAAATGAAAACTGGTGAAGGCAAAACTCTGGCCGCCACCCTCCCTGTTTATTTGAATTCTCTTGAGGGGCGTGGCGTTCATCTAATTACAGTTAATGATTATCTTGCTGAAAGAGATAGTCAGTGGATGGGGAAACTCTATAAATTTTTAGGGTTGTCAGTTGGACTTCTTAAAAGCGGTATGGAGCATTCAGTTAAAAAAGAAGCCTATAAATGTGATATAGTTTATGGAACAAATAATGAATTTGGTTTTGATTATCTGAGAGATAATATGGAAGTTAATATTGAAGATTGTGTTCAGCGGGATTTAAATTATGCTATAGTTGATGAGGTTGACTCAATATTAATAGACGAGGCCAGAACCCCTTTGATTCTTTCGGGAATGCCTAAAAAATCTTCACAGAATTATTTTAAATTTGATCAGATTGTTCGTAAAATGAAAATTAAAAAACACTTTGATATTGATGAAAAGCATAAAAATGTAACACTTACAGATGAGGGAATTGAATTTGTAGAGAATATGCTTAATATAGAAAATCTATATGCTAATGAGAATTATGATTATTCTCATTATCTTACACAGGCATTAAAAGCTCATAATCTTTTTCAAAAAGATAAAGATTATGTTGTTAAAGAGGGTGAGGTAACCATTGTTGATGAGTTTACTGGCAGGTTGATGTTTGGCCGCAGATACAGCGAGGGGCTTCATCAGGCAATTGAGGCTAAAGAACGCGTTAAAATCAAGGATGAAAGCCAGACAATGGCAACTATTACTCTGCAGAATTATTTTTTAATGTATAATAAAATTGCTGGTATGACAGGTACTGCTAAAACAGAAGAAAGAGAATTTATTGATATTTACAATATGGAAGTGCTTGCTATTCCAACAAATGAACCAATGATAAGAAAAGACCTTCCTGATGTTATATATAAAACCAAAAATGAAAAATATGAGATGATTATCAGCAAAATATTATCTCTTTACGAAAAAGGACAGCCTGTACTTGTTGGAACAGTTTCTATTGAAGTTTCGGAAATGCTTGGTAATATGTTAAGAAAACATGGATGTCCCTTTAATATATTAAATGCCAAGTATCATGAACAGGAAGCAAATATTATATCGAAAGCAGGAAATCATAAATCTATAACAATAGCTACCAATATGGCAGGTAGAGGAACCGATATTGTTCTTGATGAAGAGGCCAGAAAGGCTGGTGGGTTATTTGTTTTAGGAACTGAGAGGCATGAAAGCAGAAGAATTGATAATCAGCTGAGAGGGCGTTCTGGACGTCAGGGGGATGAAGGAACAAGTCTTTTTATACTTTCGCTTGAAGATGATTTATTGAGACTTTTTGGCTCAGATAAAATATCTATGATTTATGATAAGCTTAATATTCCAGCTTATGAACCTATTGAACATTCATTAATATCACAGGCATTAGAAAGAGCTCAGAAAAGAGTAGAGCTACAGAATTATAAGGTTAGAAAACACGTGCTTGAATATGACAACGTTATAAATGATCAGAGAAATATTATATATAAACAAAGACGTGAGGTCCTTGCCTCCAATAATGTTGAGGAAACAGTTCAAACTTTCATTGATGAGGTGGTTAATTCTACGGCTCAATCTTATATTACAGAGGAGTTTTTATCAGAACACTGGGATATTAAAGAACTTAATGCGGATTTGAAAACTAAATTCAATTTTGAAATTAATGAAGAAAAAATTAAAAAAATGGATTTTTCAGAAGCGCTGGATTATATTTTGAATGAGGCATATAAAAAATATAATAATAAAAAGTTAAAATATGGTAAAGAGCTTTTCTGGAGAATAGAAAAATTTTCATTGCTCAAAAGTGTGGATAGCGAGTGGCGAGAATACCTTGTTTCAATCGACTCTCTGCGCGAGGGTATTGGTCTTCGTGCTTATGGACAGCGGGATCCTCTGGTAGAGTATAAAATAGAAACTCACAGCATGTTTGAAGGTTTAATAGCAAGAATTAAAGAACAGACAGTTGAATTTCTGTTTAAGGTGGAGCTTGCACATAACACAAAAGTTGAGCCGGATAAGGTAAAAGCACAGGAAAACAGAGTAGATGATACTACAAAACAAAAAACTGTTAAAAGGAAAGGGGCAAAAATCGGAAGAAATGAGCCCTGTCCCTGCGGAAGTGGAAAAAAATTTAAAAAATGCTGCGGAAGATAATATTCATTATATTGCTTTTTCAAATAATAATTTTCGGCCAGGAAATTATGGAAACACCGGAATATGCATCTAATCAATGGTATACCAGGGCCTACTTCTTATATAATCGAGGTGATTACGAAGAATCTTATAAAGCTTTAATGAAAGCCTTAAAATTAAATCCCGATAATACAAAAGCAGCAGAACTTGCCCGTAAAGTTGAAAATATTGCCCAATTTGAACAGTTGAAGCTTCAAAGTGAAATACAAGTAATTCAGAAAGAAACAGAAGCTCTTCGCCAAAAACTTCCGAAGGAAGAAATAATAGAAGAACAGTCCTATCCCTGGGATGAGTTTCATTTTCAAATGGGCTTAAAATATTTTAAGGAAAAAAAATATCAACAAGCTCAGAATGAATTTATTAAAACCCTTGATATTTTTCCAGATAATGTTATTGCAGATTATTATCTTTATAAAATAGCCCGTAGTCAAAAAGATAGTATGGAAGTCAGAAAAAGGGCTGATAAAATTTCAAAATTTGTAAAACCTTATAGGTTATGGAAAGAAAGACGTGAAGAAGGTGAAATTGATGAAATACCCGAAATTATTGAAATTATAATTGAATATTTCAGATATTTTCCCGGTGAAAATTTTGATGAGAAGTTTATAAATGAATTTGATTGCTATATAAATAAATTAGGGCTTGAAAACGCATATTATAAGTGGAAAAATCTTGTTAACATGGAGGATTTTTTTTATAAGAGTTTTCCCTATAAAATAATTACAACACTTAATGTTTACGAAGAAAAAGATGTCGATTTTGATATAGAGCAATTAAAGAGCGAAGGCCTGCTTTCATCCGGATATAGTTGTCCGGCAGGTGGTGATTATGTTTATATTGATGGTGATATTTTATGTACAAACTGTGATGTTCTTCCTGATGAAGAGGAAGATTTTTATTTTGAGGAAGGGGAAAAAGAGTATTATGCAGTTGATCAGCATCAGTATATGAACTATAAACAGAAAGGGCAGGCTTTTCTTGACAAACACAGATATGATAATGCTTTAACTAACTTTCTTGAGGCATATAATTATTTCCCGGATTCCTATGATTTATTAAATAAAATTGGAGTAGTTTATAAATTAAAAAATAATCATGAAGAGGCTCAAAAATATTTTGAGAAATCTCTGGAGATAAAATTTGACTTTATACCGGCTTTTAATAATCTTTCGGCTGTTTATTATGAAAAAGAAGAATATGAAAAAGCTGTTAATACTTTAAATAAGGCTTTATTAATTAATGGAAGTGACTTTAATATTCACTATAATCTTGGACTTAATCTTGAAAAACTTGAAAAGGAAATAGAAGCATTAAAGGCTTATAGAAACGCAGCTTTAATTAATGGTAAAAAGCCGGACCCTTATATACGAAGTGCGATAATTGAAAATAAAAGAGGAAATTATAAAAAAGCACTTGAACATTTAATCAAGGTAAAACCTCTCGTTGAAGATAATCATGAATTAAATGTTATGGTAACTAATTTCATGGAATCTCTTCAACGAGAGATATAATATAAATTAAGGATTCAATCTGTATATTGTTCTAGGAAATGGTATTGTTTCGCGTACATGATTAATTCCACATAACCAAGCTACAGTTCTTTCGATTCCTATACCAAATCCTCCATGAGGTACGGAGCCGTACTTTCTTAAATCTATATACCATGAAAAAGCTTCTTCTGGAAGATTATGGTTTTTAATTTTCTGTAGTAGAATATCCAGGTCATCTTCTCTAATTCCGGCACCAATAATTTCGCCATAGCCTTCGGGGGCAAGTAAATCTGAACCAAGAGCAAGTTTAGAATTATCAGGATCGTTTTTCATATAAAAAGCTTTTATTTTTGCAGGGAATCTATGAATAAAAACTGGCGTTTTAAATTTTTTACATAATAAAGTTTCATCCGGCGCACCAAAATCATCTCCCCAGGAAATATTCCTTCCTTCTTTTTGAAGTATTTCAATTGCCTCAGTATAGGAAATTCTTGGAAATGGCTCTTTAATTTCCTCTAATAATTCAAGGTTTCTGCCTAATATTTTTAACTCTTTTTTTCTATTTTCAAGAATTTTTTTTACAATATAGAGAATCATACTTTCCTGAAGCTGCATATTTTCTTCGATATTTATAAAGGCGATTTCTGGTTCAATTTGCCAGAATTCAGTTAAATGTCTTCTTGTTTTGCTTTTTTCAGCTCGGAAAACAGGACCAAAACAATAAACTTTTCCATGCGCCATAACAGAAGCCTCATTGTAAAGTTGCCCACTCTGGCTTAAATACGCAGTGCTGTCAAAATAGTCAACAGGGAAAAGTGTAGTTGTTCCTTCACAGGCGCTGGGGGTAAAAACAGGAGCATCTATATTAATAAACCCAAGATTATTTAAAAAATCTCTTGAGGCTTTTATTATTTCATGTCTTATTCGCATAATAGCTCTTTGTTTGGTGGAACGTAGCCATAAATGTCTATTGTCTAAAAGAAATTCAGGACCGTGTTCTTTTTTTCCTATAGGGTAATCATGGCTGTCGCCAATAATTTCAAAATTTTCAACTTGAACTTCAAGTCCACCTGCGGCCCTCTCTTCTTTTTTTAAAGTTCCATCAACGCAAACTGAAGTTTCAAGAGAAATACTGTCATAACGTTTAAAAACATCTTCCGGAAGGTCAAATTTTGAGATTACTGCCTGACAAACTCCTGAACCGTCTCTTAAAAGAAGAAATTTAATTTTCCCGCTTGAGCGTTTATTGAAAACCCACCCTTTTATTCTTACCTTCTTACCAATGTTATTTTTACCTTCATCAAGCCATATTTTTTTCATTGAATAAACTCCTTCAAATAATTTTTATAAACTCAAGAAACCTAAGTAATGCTTAAATAATAAAATTTAGACAATTTAAAGTCAATTTTTTTAAAGATGAAGTTGGTAGCCGGTGAGTTTACTCTGATTTAATAAAAGTCGATAATTATGTTAGAATAGAATTAAGAAAAAAAAGGAGAGGAGGAAATTGTGAAGAAAGTTTTATTAGTTTTATTTGTTTTTGCTATGGTTTTCAGTGTTTCTGTTTATGCAGAAGAGGCAGTTTCAGAAGAGGCAGTTTCAGAAGAGGCAGTTTCAGAAGAAGCTAATGGTTATTTTTTCAGCGGGTTTGATAAAATTAACGCTGAAGATTATGAAGGTGCTTTAACTGATTTTGAAAAGGCAATTGATATTGAGCCTGAATATGCTGAGGCTTATTTTGGAATTGGAGCTTCAATGCTTCATCTTGAAGAATTTGACGATGCAATTGATAATTTTACAAAAGCTATTGAGCTTAAACCTGATTTTGCCAACCCTTATTATGGTAGAGGCGTTGTAAAGGCACAACTACAGGATTATGATTCAGCTGTGGAAGATTTAGAAGTTGCAAGTGAGTTAGGAATTGCTGACGCTGAAAATGTTATTCAAGTTATTGAAGAATTAACCGCAGAAACTCCAGAAGAGGAAGATTTTGAGGATTTATAATTTTTAATATTGTAAATTCTTTAAAAAGGGCGGTTTGTTAACTGCCCTTTTTATTTTTCTTTAAATAGAAACTGAATCTTCAGGTTCATTGAAAATTTCTTAAACCAAAAAAATCAAAGACAAAATTTTTTTTTTACGTTACAATTAAATTAGATTAAGGATAATTTGTTAAAAATATTTATTATTGAGTATTTGTTTTTTTAGAAGGGGGCAGTATGTTGACGGAGAATATTAGAAAAAATCCCGGAAACCAGAATGTTTCAATAAATACTTCAACTAAAGAATCAAAAAATGCAGATGTAAAAAAATGCTGTAGAAACTGCCGTTTTTTTGAGGTTATGACCGGTAATTTTGGTAAGTGTAAAAGTGTTGATGGTCATGGTTATGATTTAATTGTTGAAGATGATTCTTATTGTGAAACATATGAATAAATGAAAATTAAATTTAAAAATCTTTTAATATATATTTTTGTAATTTTTCTTTTTAACTTTTTCTTTTTATTTTTCTTAAAATTTAATATTGATATTTGTCTAGAAAATTTTTATAGAATTTCTCTTTCGTTTATTTCTTTTTCCGCGATTTCTGTTTTTATGTATTTTATTCTTTCAGAATATTTTATTTTTAAAAAACTGGAAAGGGTTTTTAATAAAATACTGCAGCTTTCAGATAATAAACAAAAAAATAATGATGAGTCTGTTTTAATTATTAAATCCTTAAACAGACTTGAAAATAAAATTAAATCCCTGGCAAAAGAATTGAACTCTGCATATAATCAGACAATCGCCTTTTCGCAACAGCTTGCAGTTTATTCAAAAGAACTTGAATATGCTAATAGAAGACTTGTTGATCTTGAAAATATAAAGAAAAATTTTATTGCCTCTATATCCCATGAGCTTAAAACACCGCTTGGGGTAATTATCGGTTATAACGAACTCCTGCTTTCTGAAAAAATCGGGAAAATATCCGGAGGACAGAAAAAAAGTCTTTCTGTAACCAAAAGAAATCTTATGAAGTTGTCTAGTTTAATTGAAAATATGATTGATTATTCAAGGATTGTTTATGGTGAAATTAATATTAAGAAAGAAAGGGTAGATTTGTACGATATTATTGAATTTGCTTATAATATAGTCCATCCTAATATAGAGGAAAAAAACATAAATTTTAAAAATAATTTTGAAAAAAATCAATTTTTTGTATATGTTGATAAAGAAAGGATTATACATTTATTTGTTAATATTTATTTAAATTCGATAAAATTTACAGAAAACGGTGGTTTTACTGAAACCGGTATACAAAAAGAAAAAAATGGAAGCTATTATATATATATAAAAGATAATGGTATAGGTATTGAAAAAAATAAATTAGATAAAATTTTTGAGCATTTTTATCAGGTTGATCAATCCTATACTAAGCAGTATTCCGGGATTGGATTGGGGTTGACCATTGTAAAAGCTGTTGTTGATTTACATGATGGAGACCTTTTTGTTGAAAGTCAGCCTGGAGTGGGTACTACAATTATTTTTTCTTGTCAAAAAGCTTGATTTTACAAGGGTTGTATAGAACTGGTTATTGAAGTTTTAATAATTAGTAAAAATTAAGTTAAATCAATAAACATGGAAAAGAGGGGAACATTATGAATAAAACTTCTGATAAGTTAATAGAAAGGCTGAATAAATCAAAGAATATTGATGAAATTCTATTTTTAATTAAAAAGCTGAAAAGTTTTAGAGAAACTAAAGTTGTAGAGGCTATTGTTCCTTTTTTAGAGCATAACGATGCAATTGTTCGTTATATTGCGGTTCAATCTCTGCAAGAATTGAAAATGCAGTGCTCGGTAAAACCTCTTTTTGAATCACTTGCCGAACCAGAGGACTGGGTACGAATAAAAATAGTAGAAACTATTGGACAGCTGAAACCTGATAAAGGCTCCCACATTTTATTAAAATATCTTGAAAGCGAAACAGATAACAGGGTAAAAGCAACAATAATTAAAGCACTTGGGATATTAAACGATGAATCTATTATTCCTTTTATTGCTGATTATCTTAATTCTAATGATTCAAGAATTAAAGCTAATACAATTGAAGCACTTGAGCATTTTAATAATCAAAAAATTCTTAATTTACTGAAACCGTTTATGAGAGATAATAATAATCGTGTCAGGGCAAATACTGCTCTTCTTTTTATTAAAAAAGGCAAAAAAGAGGGGTATAAAATTTTAGAAGAAATGCTGCAATCTTCAACCAATCTTATGGTTGCTTCTGCTGTTTATGCGCTTGGAGAACTTGCTGATAAAAAGGGTCTTGAGCTTCTAATAGAAAATAAAATTTTTGATAAAAAGGACTGGAGTATTGTCAGGAATATTATTACAGCGCTTGCCAAAATGATTAATAATAATGTTGAAAAAGCCTCTTCTTTTTTTGAAAAGTACCTGAATTCAGAGAAAGAAGAAGAAGTTTTATTTTCGATAGAAGTTACTGGGAATTACCGGCTCAAAAATTATTTATCAGAATTAACTCATAAGCTTGCTTCTGCTAAAGGGGAGCTTAGGGAAAAAATCGATGAAGCAATTGATGAATTACTTGAAGTTGATGATGGGTAGAAAAAAGAAATTTTTATTATTGTTAATAATATTATTCTCCTTTTTTACTTCTTATGGGGATTATTGGAATAATCTTCTTGAGATTGCAAATAATTATATGAAACATGGTCAATACAGAGATGCAATAAACACCTATAAGGAGTTACTGCAAAACTCCCCTGATGTTGCTGAAATTCATAATAATATGGGAATTGCCTATAAAGAGCTTGATGAGTTTAAAAATGCCCTGCACAGTTTTCGTAAAGCACTTGATTTAAAGCCTGACTTTCCAGAAGTTCTAAATAATATAGCTGTGTTATATGTTGAAAATATGATTAATTTAGACGTTGCACTTTCTTTTGCTCATAAAGCCTATTCATTAAAACCTGCACCTCATACTTTAAATACTATAGGCGACATTTATTATGCGAGGGGCATGTTAGAAAAAGCTCTTGAATATTATGACAGGGTAGTTAAAAAAGATGAATTTTTTTTTGGGGCATATTTAAAAAAAGCAGAAATTTTTTTAGATTTTAGACGTTATGACCGCGCGTTAGAAAATATTAAGTTTTTAAAACAAAATGAATATCATAATATTAAAGCCTATTTAAAAGAAGTTTTGATACTTAAAAAGTTAGATAGATTTGCCGATGCACATGTGAGGTTGCTGGAAATTATAAACCAGTATAATGAATTCAGGTTTACTAAAGAGGAAGAAAGTCAGTTAATATCTCAAATTACCTCTTATTTTCGAACTACTGTCTGGACAGCAGCCTTAAACTATTACAGGATAATTAATCCTGATACAGAGGACTATGAAGTTGATAAAATAAGACCATATACAAAAGTTTTTTATGAAAAAGAAGTGCCTTTTGAAGATGTTGATGGTAGTCCTTTTTTTATTAACAGGAATTTTTATGTAGAAAGTTCTCAGTATGGGATTAATCCTAATATATTCCCATTTATTAATTATTTTGCCCAGAATATGCGGGATGTTTTTAGAGAGAGTTGTTACAGAAATCAGGAAATTATTAATATTGCAATTGGTAGATTTTTACTGGTAAATGATAAAGCTGAATCGCTTATCGAATTTGATGATATAATCCCTTTTCTTCCTGCTGATATATCCTGTCCTCAGGGTGGAGAATATACTATTGATAATGGAGAAATTATCTGTGATATCCACGGAAAATTATACTGAAATATTAAAAGGCGAGATTAAACTTAGACTTGAAAATGATTGCTGTTGTGAGGCTTGTTTTTTTGGTATTTTACTTTTAAACGCTTCTATTAAAAAAGATAATTCAAAAATAAGCTTTGAACTGCAATTTACTTCTATGAGTGTTTTCAGGAAAATATTAACTGTGATAAACCGACTTAGCCTGAAAAGAAGTGATATTAAATGTATATATTCAGGGAAAAATAATATTAAAAAAATAAAATTACAGATTTTTGATTTAAAATATAGAGAAATCGATTTTTTAACTATTTACTCAAACGAAAAATTAATGACTGATATTTTAAATAAAAATTGCTGTTTTAAAAATTTTGCCGCCTTTCTTTTTTTGAATTCAGGGTTTATTTCCAATCCTGCCAAAAAATATCATATTGAAATAAATTTAAAAAACAGGAGAATTTTAGCCCAAATACTCAAAGAAAAATTTAAAAAGTTTCCAGGAATTGATTTTAAAATTTCAAACAAAAAAGAAAATACAATAATTTATATTAAAAATTTTGATGGAATTATAAAATTTCTTCTTTTAATAAAGACAGCCTCGTTTATTAATATAATGCAGGAAAATTCTGTTTTAAAGGATATAAAGAATAAAGTAAACAGAAAAGTAAACTGTGAGTTAAAAAACATGGACAGGTCAGTAGAAACTGGTTCCAGACAGGTTAAAATATTTACAGAGGCTAAAAAATCTCCCCTTTTTTTTGAAAAACTGGATAAAATTAGTCAGAATGTTATTAATATAAGACTGCTTCATCCTTCTATGTCTTATGCAGAAATTGCCTTGGAGCTTAACTTAACCAAAAACCAGGTATCCTATTATATAAAAAAAATCAATAGAAAATATTTAAAATTCACTTATGATATGGTAGAATCTAAAGAATGAAAAATTTTAATGTTGATGAATTTATATGTTTAAAAGGGAAAATATCTACGGCAAAAACTGCTGTAATATTAAGTATGCTTGATGATGCAAGAGACGAAGAACTTGTTGATTATTTTAAAAATAAGAATATTAGCTGTGTAATTACACGGGCTGGAGGTCGTGGAGATAATCTAAAAGATAAGCTTTTCAGAAATTCGCTTACCGCGGCTGAAAATGCTGGATTAGTGGATCATTCCAGTAATTTTAAATATCTTTTTTTTAATATGTTTGAAAAAATTTTTAAAAAGCTGGATAATGGTACTTTCAGTATTTCTGGTGCAGGATTTAAAATTGGAATTGTAAGGTTTAACAATAATATTTCAGTTGCAGTTTCAGGAAAAGTTGGAATACCAGGATTAAATATTGATTATGATGTTTTGCAGGTGAATACTGAGTATATAAAGTAATAATTTAATTTTTAACAGCATAGATTAATTCAGGAGGAAAAAAATGGCAGGAGTTAAAATGGAAGATTTAGTTAAGGTGTATGAGGGGTCTACTGAAAAAACTATTAAAAATATAGACCTTGAAATAAAAGATAAGGAGTTTATGATACTTGTGGGACCATCGGGTTGTGGTAAATCGACAACACTTCGAATGATTGCAGGTCTTGAAGATATTACAGAAGGACAGATAAGTATTGGTCAGCAGGTTGTAAACGACCTAGCACCGAAAGATAGAGATATTGCCATGGTTTTTCAGAATTATGCTTTGTATCCGCATATGAATGTTTATGATAATATGGCGTTTGGTTTAAAATTACGTAAATATCCTAAAGACGAAATTGAAAAGAGAGTACACGATGCGGCCGAAATACTTGGAATTAAAGAATATCTTGAAAGAAAACCAAAAGCTCTTTCGGGTGGTCAGCGACAGAGAGTTGCTCTGGGAAGGGCGATAGTGAGAGAACCAAAAGTGTTTTTAATGGATGAACCTCTTTCTAATCTGGACGCTAAACTTAGAGTTCAGATGAGGGCTGAAATTATCAAACTTCATAGAAAACTTAATTCTACAATTGTATATGTAACACATGATCAGGTTGAGGCATTAACTATGGGAGACAGAATAGCAATATTTGACGAAGGTGTTATTAAACAGGTTGATAGTCCTGAAGTTGTTTATTCAGAGCCGGAAAATATTTTTGTTGCAAGTTTTATAGGCTCTCCTTCAATGAACTTTATTAAGGGATTGTATGACGGTAAAACTGTTTCGGTTGATGATTTAAAAATACCTGTATTAAATCCACCTGAAAATTTAAAAAATTACAGGGACAAGGAAGTTGTTCTTGGAATAAGACCCGAACATGTTTACAGTCCCAAGTCTTCAATTGCAAAAGTAATTGAATTTAATAAGGATGAAGTTATGAAAACCGATGTTGAAGTTATTGAGCCAATGGGGAATGAAAAACATTGTACAATACAAATCGGTAATCAGTCTTTGGTAATAAGATTAGAACCTGAAGTAGAAGTTAAATACGATAAAAAGCTAGAGGTGTTTTTTAACCGTGATAAAATGCACTTTTTTGATCCAGTTACCGAGGATAGAATTTAACCTACTCTGTAGGCATGATGAACACCGTTAATCTGTTTAATAGTTTTTAATACAAGCTGGAGTTCTTTTAGATGTTTAATCTGTACACCTAAATCTATAATTCCAGTTTTCTTTTTATTAACAGTTGCACTCATACTTGAAATATTTATATCCATCTGTGAAATTTTTTGTGTGATTTCAGAAAGTATTTTAGGTCTGTCTATTGTTTCAAGTCTGACAAGAGTATTAAAAAGAATATTTTTGTTTGCCTTTTTATTCCACTTTATATTCATTATTCGTTCGGGATTTTTCATTAACCCCCTGACGTTGGGGCAGTTTTTTTTGTGAATACTTATACCTTTTCCCATAGTTATAAAGCCGATAATATCATCATATGGAATTGGGTTGCAGCATTTAGAAAATTTAATCAGGGCATGGTCAATTTCTTCTAAATAAACAGCATCTTCCTGATGAGTTTTTATTTCTTTAAATTCCTTGAGACTTTTTGGGGAAGATATAATAGATTTAACTTTTGGAAAAAGTTTATAATATACTGTTCTTAAATTTATAGAGCGAAGCGCAACTGCAGCATAAAATTCATCCATTGTTGAAAAATTATTTTCTTTAA
>JBNJGP010000041.1:0-24511 GCA_051747805.1 Candidatus Muiribacteriota bacterium | reverse complement strand
CTATCTAACAATAGACAACTTGCCTCTTTTTAATATTTTCCCATCTCCCTCTACTTCATACACATATGTCCCGCCTGCCACTTTGCTTCCTCTTTTATCTCTTAAATCCCACATATGTTTTGTCTCTCCGCTTATACTCATCACTCTCTCTTCTTTTACCGCTCTTCCGCTTATATCATATATTCTTATTCTATATTCTGCACCCGAACTACCCTCTATGTCAAATAATACATAATCTACCGCCGGATTTGGATATATGCTCAGTCTTTCTATACTCTGACTTGCTGCTCCCATTACCGTCGCCGTCCTGCTTACCTTGTTACCCGCAGCATCTTCTGCCTCAAGCTCTATTTTATTTATTCCTTCCTGCAATCTTATTTTACCTCTCGGTGCTATATTTTCATATCCCATGTTATTTACACTGATTCTTGTCTTCTCTACACGGCTTTCTCTGTCTTCTATCTCATAATATATTATGTTTCCTCTTTCTTCCCAGCTTGCTATTTCTGGCTCTCCCTCATCTCTTGCCGTTACATATACTCCCGCTTCCTTTATTCTATAATATCCTTCTTTTATTCTTGTTTTATACTCCAGACTTCCGTCCTCTTTTCTTTTATATATTAATTTCTTTTTATCCTCTTTTTCCTCTTTTAATTTTATTGCCCTGTTTAATTTCTGGCTTATTTTTATTTCTATTTCTTCTTTCTCATACAGTTTCTTTTGCTCCTTTTCCTTCTCTTCTTCCTCTGATGGACCATAACTTGCTTTGACTTCCTCTTCTTTTTCTCTTATTTTTACCAGCATTAACTCTTCTTTTTCTACTGTTTCTTTTTCTACTGTCATTTTTATTTTTTCTGTCAGCTCTATTTCTTTTTCCGCGGCTGGACTCAGCATTATCGTATTATACTCTCTTGAGCTCAATTTTAACCTGTTTTCGTTCTCATCATATATTGATGCCGTTATTATTGGCCTTCCATCTTTTTCTATTTTATATACTCCTGAATATATTCCCGCACTCTGTTTTCTTACTCCCGTTCTTTCTGGGCTTCCCTGAAATTCCCTTACCTCATACCTTATACTATGTCCTTCTCTTAACGGCTCTGTCTGCCTTGTTACTATTCTTAGACTTCTTCTATCTACCGGGTTTACAAATACCGACATTGCTATTCCATATCCTATCCCTATTGTCTCTGTTATATCTCCTAATTTATTATTTCTTCCGTCCTCTATATTTTTTACTGTTAGTATATTATTTTCCCCTCCTCTGAATTCTTCATACGGCACTTTTACCTCTGCCTTTATTACTCCTACCTCTTCATCATTTTCTGTTGGATATCTTCTGTTGCTGTATTTTATTATCTTTGCCTTTCTGTTTTCTAAATATACTTCCAGTCCCGGGTAAAATGTGTTCATCCTCACCGTAAACGGTATTGTAAGCTCTATCTTCCAGTTCCCTTCTCCTTCAGGTTCTACCTCTGTACTTACTTGTTCATAATCTACTCTTGCATCCTCTGTTGATATTACATAACTTCCCTCTGTTTTTCCTCTTACTTCCTGCTTTATATCATTTTCTTCGTTTATCAACTCTACCCTTAGTCTATCGCTTATTATCTCTTCTGGTGCCGACAGCTTAAATGTTGTTTTTATCTGACTTTTTTCCTCTATTGTCCTTCCATATCTCTGTATTATTATTCCCCTTGTTTCTCCTTCTCTTTCTTCCTGCCTGTACTCCATTAATACTTCATCATCTGCTGGAAATCCCAGATTTATTACTTCCAGCTCCTCTCCGTTTATACTTACTTTACTTTCTTCTATCTTTGTGTTCCCATCATATACCTCTGGTATCTCACACTCTATTTTATTTACTCCGGTATCTCTTTCATTAAATTCAAACTCTTTTATCAACTCAAACTCTTTTTCTTCTTTTCCTCTATGTATATAATTCGGATTTAATTCTCCTCTTGCTATTGTCGCTATTGCTCTTATTTCTACATTCAAGCTTCCTGTTGGATTAGTTGCTACTCCTGTACTTCCCTCTGCTACTTTCTGTATTCTGTCATTTTCACTGTCATTTATATATACCTCTACTTTATTTTCTACATATACTGGCTCTTCTCCTGTTTCTCCCTCAAATTTTATCTTTACACTTTTATTTGAATCTGTATGTTTTATTTTTTCTGCTAAATTTATTGTATATATATTTTTTTCTTCTTCTATTGTATAATCACTCTCTTCTGTCAGTTTTACTCCTTTTGCTTCTATTTCTACTATCTCTCTTTCTTTTAAACTTTCTGGCACTTCTACTCTTATTATATCTACTCCACTGTTATACTCTGTTATCTGTGGCATTACTGTTAATTCAAATTCTTCCTGCCTGTTTATATATACTGTTTCTGGATATATTTCTCCTGTTACTCCCAGCGCTGGCGTCTGTACTGTATATACTTTTATACTTCCGCTGTCTGCTTCTTCTGTTACGTTCCCCTCTGTTACTTCCTCTGCAAGTTCATTTCCGTCCGGCTGACTGAAATCCTCATTATAATGCCTGTCCACATATCCTTTAAATTCTTCTCCTTCATCTGTCTCTCCGGGAGCATTTATTGTCATATCTATTCTTATATGACCCTCTCCCATCAACTCTTCTTCTATTCCTATATATAAATTATTACTTTCCTGCACACTATATGCTACTTCTTCATACTCTCCGTTTACTCTTAGCTCTTCAAATCCTATATTTGTATAACTTTCAGGAACCTCTATTCTTATCAGATTTACTCCTCTGTTTCCTTCTACATAATTTAACTTTATATAATAGCTCACCTCATTTCCTATGCTGTTTACCATTACAAGGTTTTCTTCTTCTCCATAAAAGCTTCCGTCTGAACTTACTACTTTCAGTTCCCCTTCTGCACTATTTACTGTTCTTGCCGTTATTACTCTCATTCCCTCTATTGTCGATGGATTCCCCTCTACTTCTCCTTCCTTCACTATCATTGCCGCCCCTTCTTCCGGATAGGCATATATCTTAAACTTCTGCCCTACTGGCGCATTCTGTGTTATTGGCGTATTCATCTCTATATTTATTCTTACTATATATTCCTGCTGCTCTCCTTTCTTTTCTAATTTATCTCCCAGCGTTAACTCAAAATACTGCTCTTCTTTTTCTATATATACCCTTTTCCCTACAGGACTTGGATTTGTTGTTTTTGTATATTCTTCTCCGTTTATTTCTATTTTATCTTCTACAAAATTCCAGTTCCCAAATCCCTGTGGCACATATGCTCTGAATCTTTTTATTCCCGCATTATTCTCTCCAAATTCCCCATATACGCTTATCTCAAACTCCTCTCCTTTTACCCCGGGTTTTACATGTCCAGGATATATCTGCCCTACAAGCTCTCTCGCCGGTGTTTTTATTATATTTATTCTCATTTCTCCTGTTGGATTATTTGCTATTTGTGTATTACCTTCTTCAAATTCCTGCCTCAACTCCTCTTGTTCTTCATTTCTTCCATATAATCTTACTCTGCTTTCTCCTTCCTCTTCTGCCGCTTCCACTTCTACTTCCAGCTGTACCTTTTTACCTGATGGATAATCCATATCTATTTTTTTTCCAAACTCCATTTCTATTTTCTTTTCTGTTATTTCTACTTTTATCTCATCTGATTCAGGCTCTCCCGATGTTATTGTTTTAAATTCTACCTCGCCTATTGTCAACTTTGGCTCCTCTACTTCCGTTCCTACACTTAATAGTTCATCTAACTCTAATTCTAAATGCGTAAATCCAAATCCTTCCTCATATGTGAATTCTGGCCAACCTGTTATTTTTACCCCTATTCCCTCACTTCCATAGGCCGCCGTGTTTGTTTCCTCGTTTACACTTTCTATATATAATTCTGCTTTTCCTTCACTCATTAATCTGCCTAAACTTATTTGCTGCTTCTCTTCTGTCTCAAGTTCTGATTTAAGCTCCTCGTTATCTACATACATATTAAACTCTACTTCTATTCCGCTTGTTTCTATAAACTCCACCTCATATTCTATTTTTATCTGCCCGTCTGCTTCTATTAAGCTTCCTGTTTTTATTATTATTTTATTTTCTCCATCTTTTTCTATTTCTACCTCTCCCTCTGTCGCTCCTTCTTCTACATAATTTTGTTCCTGCTCATTTATATATATTTTTATTTCTGCTTCTTCACTTATTATCTTATTTCCCTCTGACACTTCTGCCTTTATTATATTTATTCCGCTGTTTATTTCTGGGGTTATTTCTATATTTCCTTCATGCTCCACCTCTGTCTTGCTTCCCGATACTGCTCTCTCTGGTTTTATCACGGTTGTTAATTTTTCGGCCGGCTTCAGTACTTTTACTGTCAGCGACTCTGTTTCATCTACTGGATTATTTGCCTCTCCGTCCACATCTGCCGCGTTTACACTTATCCCTCCACCTATTTCTCTATTTTGCAGATATACCTTTATTTCTTCTCCCTCACTGCTTATATCTGCTGTTTCCATATTATTTGTATATTTTATTATTTTCTCACTGTACTCTTTATCATAGGTCTTTCCAAAATTTATTTCTATATATTTCCCCTCTTCTCCTTCTCTCTCGTTTATACTTGCCTCTCCTGCGTTTGAAGGATATTCTGCACTTACTATTACAAGTTCCTCTCCGTCTATCTCTAATTTTTTATACTCTGTCTGCTTTAGATGCTCTCCTGTTTCTATTCTTATCTGATTTATTCCAAAATTTCCTTCCTCTATTACCGGCTTTATCTGCAACTCATACTCTCTTTCTTCTCCTCCGCTTACCATATAAGGATTTATCTGCCCATATCCACTATTTACTATTTGTCCTGTCTCAAGATTCAGGCTTCCTTCTCCTTCTCCTTCTATTATATTACCCGCCTCTGCCTTCTTTCCCGCATTGCTTCCTCTATTATTTGCATATACCTCAAATTCCTGCGACACTGTTGAATTTGGCGTTTTTATTCTCTTTTCTATTTTTATTTCTCTATTTCCTATATATATCTGTTCAAAATTTATCAGTATCTGCTGCCCGTTTATTTCAAATTCACTTGCCTCCGTTACATCTTCATAATCTACCCATGCTTTCATGCTTTCTGCTTTTATCCCTTCAAACTCCGACGGCACTGTTATTTCTATCTGATCTACTCCGATACTGTCAGCACCGCTTTCTATTCTTATATACATACTACTTTTTACTTCTGTATCTACTCCCGCTTTTGTCGGTACTATTTCCGCCCTTACCTCTTCTATTACATTCCCTATTTTTATATAGTTGCTATTTGTGTTTTCTTCTATACCATCCCCGTTTCCAGGGCTTATCCTTCCCGCCTCTGCCTCTATTTCATATCCACTATGCTCATATCCAGCTGTTATTATTCTTTCTTCTCCAGCTTCTCCACTTATCTCTCCCTCTATCTTTATTTCTATTATTTCTTCACTCATCGCCGAACCAAGCACTTCTCCTACTTTTACTTCTAATATGTTCCCGTTTTCTTCTATTTCAAACTGCTTCCCTGTCGGGTTGCTTCTTCTTGTATATTCTTCCTCCCCAACATACATTGCCGCCTCTTCTATATATACCTGGCTCAAATCTGTTTTGTCTATTTTTATTATGTCAAATCCACTGTCATAACTTTCATCTATATTGGCTTTTGTGTATATGCTTATCTCTGTCCTTGTATCCGCCAGCGCTGTCGATGGTACCACCTCATATATTGCCTCGGTTAAAACTCTATCCGGTGCAGTCTTCCCAGTATATAAATATCTAACTTCAGCTTCATCAGAATTACTGTTTTCATCTTCTACCGCATAAATTCTCCAGTAATAAATAGAATCAAGCTCTAAAATACCATCTGAAAGAATATATGAATTATCTGTTGTTGAGTTTGTATACTTTATGGAATTAAAAGCTGAATCATCTGCAATTTCTAAAACATAATAATCGGGTGTTAAATCGAGCTCTTCCCAGTTAAATACTGCCGATGTAGAAACAAGGTCCTCTGCATTTTCAGGTGATATGAGCGTTACCGGAAGTGGATTGGTTCCATCATGTTCTGCAATAGAAAAACTCCATATATCGGCTTCTTCAGGAGCACTTGACGTGCCGGCAACACCATAAACTCTCCAGTAATAAGTATTTCCAGTATCTAATGATGAAGTTAAACTATATTCTGATATATTAGCCTCTACTGTAGCTTCCTCAATTATATTTGCAAAACTGGAATTTGAAGAAATTTCAATTTTATAATAATCAGGAGAGTCCTCAAGCTTATACCAGGTAAAAGCTGGTGTTTGATCAGTAGTCTGGAGACCATCTGAAGGGCTTATTAATGTAACCCCGGAAGGTGCAGGATCATCACCAGTACTTCCCGACTCAATATAGAAACTTCTAATTTCAGCTTCTTTAGGAGCACTTAAGTCATCTCTTTCACCATAGACGCGCCAGTAATAAATTTCATCATCAGATAGAATATCACTCACCGTATGACTTGTGGCATGACCTAATAGTTCCTGATGATATTCAACAGGAGTGCTAAAACTATTGTCCATACTTATTTGAATAGTATATGTGTCCGGTTCAACCTCTAATCCTTCCCAGCTGAATTCAACGTTTGTAGTAGAAAGATTTTCATCATCTTCTGGACTTATTAAAGTGACAGGAAGCGGAACCCCGGGCTGAACATCTTCGTGGAGGGTAAAACTTCTTATTTCGGCTGCCCCATCATTATAATTTTCTGCATTTTTACCATATACCCGCCAATAATAAGTTTCGCCGGGTTGAAATATTCCAGAAATATTATGCGATGTCTCAACTGTCAGTTCTTCATTATATATTAAATCTGTTAAAAAATCCCCCGATGAAGATATTTGAATTACATAATCATCAGGATGGGGACTTAAAGCCTCCCATGAAAAAGAAACTGCATCAGTATGTATAATTTCGTCATTTACTGGATCAATTAAAGCAACAGGCGGGGGAGTATGTTCATCCAGTTCTTCAACACTGAAATTTCTTACTTGGGCAGAGGCGGAATCACTTTGACTGCTTTTTACTCCATAAACACGCCAGTAATAAGTATTATTAAAAGAAATTCCTCCGCTAAGAAAATAGCTAGTTGACTCAGAAGATAAAATTTCATTTTCTATTAAATCATTTTGAAAATCATTACTTGCAGCTATTTGTAATATATAATTATCTACTTCTTCATCTAATGCCTGCCATAAAAAGTTTATTTCTGTCTGATTTATAATAGCTCCGTCTTCTGGACTTATAAGGGTAACAGGCGACGGTGCCTCTACTCCACCACTATCATCAATAATTGAAAACATTCTTATTTCGGCTGCCCCATCATTATAATTTTCTGCATTTTTACCATATACCCGCCAATAATAAGTATTACCTTCTACTAATCCAGAAACTGACTGGACAGTTTCAATACCTGAAAGCTCCTGATTATAAAAAAGAGTGGAAAAATGAGAATCTTCTGAAACTTGTAATACATAATTATCAGGAGCAGGACTTAATCCTTCCCAGCTGAACTCTATAGCAGTTGAACTTAACATAGCCTCATTTTCAGGTTGAAGCAAATTAACCGGAGAAGGAACATCCCCTTCAGCATAATCTATATTGAAACTTCTTATAATTGCCTCTCCGGGGTTTGAATAACCGTCTTTAACTCCATAAACACGCCAGTAATAAGTGTTCCCAAAAGAAAGTTCACTTGAAACATGCTGGCTTGAAGTACTTCCGTCCAGTGTGTTTTCAAAAACAATACCACCGGTTATATTTGAGGATGTTGAAACCTGTATAATATATGAATCGGGATAAGGTATTAATTTCTCCCATAAAAAAGTTACCTCATCCTCGTTGAGGAGGGCATCATGCCCGGGATTAACCAGAGTAACAGGTGGTGGCGCTTCACTCTCGTCTTCTTCAAGAGAAAAACTTCTTATTGTTGCCCCTTCAGGATTTGATGCATCATTTTTAATACCATATACCCGCCAGTAATAAGTATTATTAAAAGACAACCCTGATGAAACAGTATAATTAGTAGTATTTCCTCCAACCGTGAATTCCTGAGAACTTGTAAAACCACTATCCTGGGCAAGCTCAAACACATAATTGTCTGGTATTTCATCTAATTGCTGCCAGTAAAACTCAACTATTTCAGTATTTAAAACAGCTCCATTTAAAGGACTTACCAGATTTACTTTGCCCGGGGTATCAGCATCAGGGTCTTCTTCTAAACTAAACTCCCGAATATCTGCTCCTTCTGGATTGCTTAATTCATTTTCGCCATCATAATTTATACCATAAACACGCCAGTAATAAGTATTATCGTAGCTTAGACCAGCATCTGCAGAAAAACTTGTGGTATATCCCTCAAGTTCTTCATCATAAATTATACCACCTAAAAATGAGTCATTTGTAGAAATCTGTAAAATGTATTTATCTGGATTTGGGTCCTGATATTCCCATGTAAAATCAACACTTTCTGAGTTAATTACAGCCGTGTTGGAGGGACTTATTAAAGTAACTTCAGGTGGAATTTCAACATCTGATTCTAAATGAAAGCTTCTACTGTCTGCAGCATCCGGTTCACTTAATCCATTTAATTCGGCATACACCCGCCAGTAATAAGTTTCTCCCATTTCAAGTGATTCAGTTGGAGTAGTATAATCGGTTTCGGTATTTCCAAGCTCGACCGGGCCATGGGCAATAGGTGAGGAAAAAAATTCATCATTGGCAATTTCAAAATAGTATTTATCTGGCTCAGGGGATAATGGGTGCCAGCTGAAAGTTATCTGGGCTGATTCAAATGTTACCCCGTGATTTGGACTATCCAGAACCACTGGAGGTGGCGGATCGTCTATTTCATGCTGTAAAGAAAAATTCCATACAGTAGCTTCTTCTGGCTGTGGTTCGTCCCCTTCATAATCTGGATAAACTCTCCAGTAATAGGTGCTGTCAAAAGAAAGCACACCATAAGGAACTGTATAAGTTGTTTCCTGCAAAATCAAAGATTCCTGATGAACTATATTTGTAAAAGTATCATTGGATGAAATCTGTATTTCGTAAGTATCGGGGGCAGGCTCAAGTTGTTCCCACCCAAAAGTAACTTCACTATCATTTAAAGTATCACCATTCTGTGGCAACGTTAATATTACAACTCCTTCCGGATATCCCACTGTAAAAGTATTAACCTCAGCTGTTGCAGGATTAAAACACCCGTCAGATAAACCAAGAACACGCCAGTAATATAAATGTTCTTCTGCAAGAACAGTATCAAAAGTATGATTATCTGAAGTTGTTTCAGCTCTTAAAACAAAATTACCATCAGATAATCCAGTCTCATCATCATCAAGAAATTCTGAATTATTTGAAAGTATTATTCTATAATTATCAAATGATGCACTCTGCTGCCACTGAAACTGTGGCTGCGTATCTTCAATATCGGCCGCATCTAATGGAGAAGTTTTATTAACAAATTCAGAATAAAAAGCATTACCATCCTCTACATCCCATATGTAACCTTCAGGAGCATCAATAGAAAAACCTATAGGGTCTTCTGTAATTGGCACTTCAACACCATCAACAATAGCGTATAACTCCCATTCAAAAGCAGCATTACCAAGAGGACCCACCCATCGATAATTTACATTGCCAGGCACTTCTCCCTCAATAGTCTCCTCTGGAATACCAACAACCCATGCTTTAATTTTGTAAGCATCGGGAAGGTCACTGCCGTGATTCCACTCAACTTTAACGTAAGCATTTTCAACTTGAGTTCCCTGAATAGGATGAACAACTTCAGGATTTGCGCAGACTGAAATAACTATTATTAAACAATAAAGCAATATTAAAAAAGGTTTTTTTAAATAAAATTTATTCATTTTTTTTAATTTTTTGTTAAATAAAAAATAATCCTTTTTATCTTCGGTATTCAGTCTTTATAATTTTAACTTTTTAACTTGAGTTTAGCAAATTTTCTTAAAAGGCTTTTTTGGTCAGGCCGACATAAAAGTAAAAAGCTTTCAGCTTAGTAAAATCACCTAAAAGTGATAGTAAAGTTATCTAACGATAACAGTAAAGTAAATTAAAATTTACAGTATTTTTGTTTTAATCTTTTGCTGTCAGCTTTAGCTGACTTTACTGTCGATGACATCGACTTTACTCGACCTTCGGTAAATTGAGAATTGCTGGACTTTGTAACAAATTGTTGACAAAAATATTTTTTTTGTATATTTTCAGTTCATGAATTTAAAAGATTACATGCATGATTTTATAAGAAGTGGTCAGAAGTATGAATTAAAAAAAGTTATTAAATTACTTCAACTTCTGGGAAATCCGCAAGATAAATATAAAACAGTTCATATAAGTGGAACTAACGGAAAAGGTTCAACCTCAACTTTCCTTGAATACATTTTTAATAACGAGGGACTTTTAACAGCAAAATTCACCTCGCCGCATCTTGTAAGCTATAATGAAAGATTAAGAGTTGGCCTAAAAGAAATAACTGAACAAGAGTTTGATGAAGTTAGAAAAAAAATCGATTCAGCCTTAAAAAAACTTATTCCTCTTTTTGAAGAACATCCTTCTTTTTTTGAAATTATGACAGCAATTGGTTTTACGCATTTTTACTGTAAAAAAGCAAAGTGGGCAATTATCGAAACAGGACTAGGCGGAAGACTTGATGCTACAAATACAATGAAAAAATCAACAGCTTTAATAACTAACGTTGATTTTGATCATACAGGCATTCTTGGAAAAACACTGAAAAAAATAGCTGTTGAAAAAGCAGGAATTATTAAAGAAAATTCTATTCTTATTACAGGCGAAAAAAGAAAACATATTCAAAAAATTTTTACAGAAATCGCCAGTCAAAAAAATTCAGAAATTTATATTTTAGGTAAACATTTCCAGGCATTAAATATCAGAGAAACTAAAGATTCCACTCTTTTTGATTTCAGTTTTTACAATAAGTATTTTAAAGATTTAAAAATTTCAATGGCTGGTCCCCATCAGGTCAATAATGCCGCCTGTGCTGTAATGACTGCTATTACCCATAGAATTTCTGAAAAATCTATACGTGTGGGCCTTGAGAAAGCTTTTTTCCCCGGTAGACTCGAATTTATAAATAAAAATCCAGATATATTAATGGATGGAGCCCATAATCCAGGCGGAATTCGTTCATTAGACAGTTTTTTAAATAATTTTTATAAAAATGAAAATAATTTGTTTTTATGCTCTATATTAAGAGATAAAAATCCAGACTTTATGTTTTCAAAATTTTCAAAATATTCTGATAAAGTCTTTTTAACAAATATTAAAAGCCCCAGAGTTATGGATAAAGAAAAGATGATTTTTCATGCAAAAAAACACTTTAAATCAGTAAAATTCTTCTCAAATTCCTCAAAAGCTCTTTGTGAAACTAAAAATTTTCAAAAAAAAACAAATTGTAATGTTTTTATAACAGGTTCTCTTTATCTACTGGGCGAATTAAAAAAAGAGTTGAATTATGAAAGGTCTAACCCCTAATTTTTTTTTTTGAAAATATTTAAAATTTTATCTTTTACAGAATTAAATTCCGGTTTTATAGTACCAGTTTTTTCTTTAATCTGATTTTTAATCCCGGAGTAAAAATCATTTCTTTTGTTTTTTTCAAGCTTTTCCTGGGCTAATTTCAACAAATTACCAGACTTTTTCCTGTCAATTCTTTTTAAAACGTAAATTGCGCTTTCAAGCTCTCTTACATCCCCGGAATAAACCATTTTTTTTAAAATCTCCATAGTCCGGTAAGTGCCTTTTTCTTTTAAAAAATGGGCAACGTTGGCTCTTACCCGCGAATCCGGGTCTTCCACCAGAACAATTATCTGATCATAAGTTTTTTCGTTTTCCAGCTTGGATAAAGCATCCACTGCATTTGCTCTGATTCTTGAATCCGAGCTTGCAAGAAATTCAAGCAAACCCATGCCGTCCTCAGGAGTTCCGACCTCCCCTATAGTAGAAATCATAGTTGCCAGAACAAAGGGGTCTTTTTCTTTTGAAATATATTTCATAATATATGATTTTAACTCTATCATTTTATTAGTTCTAATTTTTTTAAGCAGCTCAATTTTATCATCATTATTATCTGAGGATAGAATATCTTCGGGATTATTTCTGAAATAATCCTCTTCTTTTTCAATTTTTTCTTTAATAGTGTGATAAACATAACGTGCCAGGGCCTGTGTTTCTTCGTCCTGAACTTTTACAAGAATTTTTTTTACAAAATCTCTTTTATCATAAAGAGACATATCTTTAGCATTAATTATTTTTTCGAAAATAACTTTTTTTCTTGCGCTATCGCATTCTGGAAGAATTTTAAATATTTTTTCAGGTCCCATAATAATTATTGTAATACATTTTTTATTTTTCTGCCAACAAAATTTCTAAGCATCTCTGTTTCATGCAGCACAGAATAATTTTTAAAATAACTCTCAAATTCTTGAAAAATTTTTGCCATTTCAATATAAACTTCACGATTTTCTGAATTTATTATATTTGAATAAATAAATGCATAGTTAATACATAATCTTATATCAAAAAGTAATAAATTCAAAAACTTTTCTTTTTCATCAAATTGTTTATAAATTAAATCAATTATTTTCTCAGTCTTTTCAATATAATTTCTATCATTTGCAAAAGCATAGTTTACACTATCCATAAAATTACCCTCAACTATAACCTTTAACTTCTCTATCAACTCTTTTTTCTTTTCACGCGTATTTTCAATATTTTTAAACAAAACCAGAGTTTTATCAAAGTCAAAATCCCGGGCAAGCTCTTTTATGTTTGAGTTATCAAGATAAATATCATAATTAAATATATTCAGAGCATGTGGTGCTCCCGGAGAATAATCAAACAGACCGTTAAAAAATACAAGCATAATATTTTTATAAAGAGGCATATCATTAAAAACGTTTTCAACTAAAAACAAACGATTGTAAATTTGATCCAGCTCAAGATGATTTTTTATATTAAGCTTATCGTATAGAGGATATACATGTAAAAGCTGATACAGCCCAAGTATTTTACGAACTTTCATTTTTGAATGTTCCTCTCTTATTGTTTGAAAAAATAAATCCTCAATTATATTTTCAAACTCTTTATAATCTGGGGCCTCTTCATAAAGTTTATCGGTAAATTCAAGGGGGACATATAATATAGAATGAAGTTGTTTTGTTATATTAAAAAAAGAAGCATAATTGTCGCTGAAATGTTCATGATTTTTTTTTGAAACTATTGGGATATCTGAATGTGCAGTAATCAGAAAAACTCCTTTTGAGTTTTTATAAAAGTACTCGATTGTTTTTTTATCAATTTTTATTACCGAGTTTTCACTTAACTGTTTATTAAAAGAAAAAACAGGCCATCTAAAAATTCCTTCAATTTGAAGATTATTAAAAATAAACTCCCCAGAAGGCGCCTCGATACTCACAATACTTTTTTCTGTGTTTTTAAATACTGAATTCTGGATTTTAACAGGTCTATTATCTGTAAATTCAATATTAAAATTTTCATGAAAGCCATCAAATACAGAGCTTTTAATATCTAATCCCATCCCATACACACTTAAAGCTTCAGTGCTTCTTTTTGAAGAATTAGCTTCAATATTTTTCAAAAAAATATCCCCGTTTTTACCCTTAAAATCAAAAACTTTTGTGGAGTTTGAAGAAGTTTCAAATTTTAAGTTCTCGAATTTAATAGAATTTCCCTCGTTTCTATAATAAACTATATTATTTTCATCATTTATATTTGAAATAACTGGTCTTTTATTCTTATCAGAATAAATCTTTAAATCTCTTTTTATATTAGATATAAACAACTCAAACTGAAACTTATCATCTTCCATTATATAGATATTTTCTTTTTCTGTTTCATAAAGAATATTTTTAATCTCACTGTTAGAAGAAACAGTATTTTTTGAGCAGTACACCTGAGTAAAGGCAAATATTAAAAAAAAGGTTAAAATTAAATTTTTTTTCATATCAATCTGAATTATTTTTTATAAAAGTAATCATTTCATTTGCTATAGCATTGTATGTTTTTGAATTATTCTTTATTAGCGTAAGCATATTAACAGCATCAAAATAATTTTTTTCCTTAATCAGAATTTCTGATTTTTTCAGAAGGTTAAAATAATAATCATCCCCTGTCAGTTCAGGCGGATTTGTTTTAACCTTTTCTTTTATATTATTTCTTTTATTAAACTGATGCAGAAACTTATCAGAAACTTCATTGATAAACTTCATTTCATTGATTTTTGTTTTTCCTTTCTTAAACTCACCAATAATTTTTTTAAGACCCTCCGCAGAAAAAATTTCAGCATCTTTAAGAAACTTTATAGACTCAATATAAAAAATAATTTCCTTAAAATATAAATTGCCTGTTTTTTTAGAAATAACAAAATCTTCAAGTTTATACTCTTTAACCCAGAACCTCAGAAGCCTTTCTTTTATTTCTGTTTCCTGCAATATTTCGTTTTTATTGTATAAATCATTATTTTTCATTAAGTAGCACTCTGCAATATTTTTTCTATAAGAGTATCAAATTTAATTCCCGCCTTTTCTGCCTGAGCAGGCAAATCACTCTGAAGAGTCATCCCCGGGGACGTATTTACTTCAATAATCCATGGGCTGTTATTTTTATCAAGTATTAAATCTATACGCGATACTCCATAACACTGACAAACCTGATGAGTTTTCAAACATATTGATTCAATTTTCTGCTTAACTGGCCCACCTATGTCATCAGGAAATATAAATTCAGTCATGCCCGGTGTATATTTAGCCTCATAATCATAAAACCTGTTTTCTGGTTTCAGCTCCAGAATCGGAAGAACTGTCAAGTTTTCGCATCCAATTACTCCAACCGTAAATTCTCTCCCCTGAATATACTTTTCAATAAGAATTTCCTTATATACTTCTAAATTTTTTTGCAGATAATTAATTAGCTCCTTTTCTTTTTCAAGAATTTCTACAGAAATACTTGAACCTTCCTGATTGGGTTTTGCAATAACTGGAAAATCAATATTTAACTGCGAAATTCCTGTTTTATCAAAAGCTTCTTTTTTTAATAAGATAGACTGTGGAGTAGGAATTTTATAATCAGAAATAATTTTTTTAGTAATATTTTTATTCATACATATTGCCGACCCTAAAACTTTGCTTCCAGTATATTTTATATTGTATAAATCAAGCATTCCCTGAATAGTACCATCTTCTCCAAAATTTCCATGCAGTGCATTATATACCTTGTCTATATTATTCTTCCTGAGGTTTACAAGCAAATTATCATCTGTATCAAAAACATAAACTTGATATCCAAGATTCATTAAAGCCTTTTTAATATTTTTTCCACTTCTTAAGGAGATTTCTCTTTCCCTGCCCTTACCTCCCATTAATAAACCTATTTTTTTATCCATGAATATTAATCCTTCCATTTTCCAGATAAATAAAATGATTCTCTAACTTTATAATTTTAACAGCTGTTGAAAAAATAATATTATTATCCATCAACTTCTTTATTTCTTTTTCAAATTCTTTCTTTTCAGGATAAATTAAAATCTTATAATTATTATCTTTTTCTATAATTAGCTCAACAATAATTTTTGTGTATTCTGAAACAATTTTCTGCACTTCCTGTACAATTAAAATTAGAGCTTTTTTAAACTCCCCCGAAACGTTTATTTTAAGTGTTTTGTCTGGAAGATGAAAATCTGGATAAACATTTGTTTCATGTGCTTTCGAATAAAAAATCATAAAAATTTCTCTAAGAAGCTCTTTTAGATCAATTTTATTTTTTTGAATTAGGTTTGACTTAAACCCATCTTCAACTCGGTCTAAAAAATTATTTAAAAAGTTATCTGTTTTATAAACTTCCTTTTTTATTTTATTTAAATATTCTTCCTGTTCATTATTTAGTTTTCCAGAAATACCCGAAAGCATAATTTCACAGTATCCCTGAATAATTGATAATGGTGTTTTTAAATGATGCGAAATATTTTCAAGTGTAATTTCATCAAAATCTTTTTTTTCAGCCATAATTAAAAAATCGGTCCAAAATTAAAATAATTTCTTGTACTTCCATCACCGGAAACTGGTTTACCCCAGTCAAGTCTTAAAATACCAAGAGGTGTTTTAAACTGAAAACCAAATCCATATGTTCTTTTTGAACCAGTACTTTTACTACTATCTCTGAAGTCCATTTCCCCAATATCATAAAACAAAGAGACTTTAAACTCATCGCTCACAGAGTACCTCACCTCAAAATTCCCAAGATAGTTTTCCTCTCCCACAAACTCTCTCAATCTATATCCTCTTAAAGAATTTCCTCCACCCATTGATAATCTCTCATAATCCTGTACCTGTCCGCTTTTTATATCTATTTTTGAATATTTAAGTCTGAAGGCTGCAACAAAATCAGTTTTTACTGAATAAAATTTTCTATAATCCCCAGTATATTTTAAATACTCATCATCTCCCTTTAAAAAACCGCCAGTGTATTCCAGCCAACCTGTAGTATAATACCCAGCTGTTGGATAAAAAACATTATCTCTCAAATCTTTTGAAATAGAAAGTCCAAGCGTTTGTGAATTTTTATCATCTATTCCAATATCATCTGGAGAAATAGTTATATTTTCATTATAAAATCGCAGTCCAATTTCAGTATATCGGGATAAATCTTTTCCCCACGAAACATTAAAACCTTTCTTTTTTTCAGTATACTGCTGGTCAAATACCCCATTAATATATTTATCTCTCTGATACCTGGTATCATATATATTTATTCCGTGGCTAACTCTTCTATCCTTGTATCTTGGATTGTAATAACCTATTTCATAATTATCATAACCACCAAACTCGGCTTTAATATTGAGGCTGTATCCTTTACCTCTGAAATTTTTATCCTCTACCTCAATCAAACCTGTTAACCCTTGTTCAGAGCCATAAGTTCCACCAAATCGAAATTGCCCTGTTTCTTCCTCTTCTACCTCAACATTAATTATAACATCTCCCTCAGAAGTAGGTTCAGGCTTAAAATCAACATTTTTAAAGTATCCGGTATTAGCAAGATTTCTATAGGAAAGTTCAAGTTCTGAAAAATCATAGGATTCTCCGACTTCAAATTCAAGCTCCCTTTTGACAACATTATCCTCTGATTTAGAATTTCCGCTTATTTTAATATCTTCTATTTTTGCACGATATACACTTATAATAACTTTATCAAATTCCTCACTCAGATTTATTGCCGATTTCCCCCCAAGCACAATACCCTGATGATGAAAATATTCTCTTAACTTTTCAAGGTCTTTTCTGAAATCAATAATATTTAGAATTTCTCCTTCCTTTGTACTCATATTGGAAATTATCTCTTTCCTGTCTAAAATCTCTGTTTCTCCATCTAAAATAATTTCTTGGATAATGGGAAATTCCAGCACCTGAATATTTAAATTTGCCTTATCTCTACTTACTGGAACAATAACCACAGAAGCGTTTCCAAAATATCCAATGCCCATAATTTCTTCTTTTATTTTTTCAGAAAAACTATCTATTTCAGATTCATCTACTTCAGTTCCCTCCCGGGCACTTATTGAAAGTTCAATAACACTGTCCATTATAAGCTCATTGCCAACTAAATTAATTTCATTTATAGTATAAGCATTTGCAAAAAAATATATAAATGATATTATAATTAACACATAATTTTTTTTCATATTAAAATACTCCTTAAAATATAGGATAATATTAAAATAACAATAATAACGCTTGAAAGCAATTTTAAAGTGAATTTTTTGTATAGATAACCGGTAACTCCGTAAAAAACAAAAAGATTAACTCCTGTTATCCCTGGATAAAAAAACGTAATCATCCAGTAAATTCCAATAATATAGGATGAAATTATCGAAAAAACCGTTAATCTGATAAAAAACTTAGCAATAAATATACTCTGAATCACCTTATTTTTTATTAGTTTTGAAAAAAATCTTTCTATTAATATAAATATTATAATCCAGAAGGACCACAGGCTGAAAAAATACTCAATACGGCTGTATGAGGCCAACTCTTTCTGGAAGAACGAAAAAATATCCATCTTCTTTTATAATTTTACCACTTACTCCTACATAATCATCAATTTTTAATTTTATACTATCCGGATATAACACACCTATGTAAACACCTTTCTGACTAACTACAACAAAACCCCGATTTATAATTATTTTATGAATTTTACCCTTTACCTCAACTTTAGACTCATTTTTCAAACTATCTGAGGCTGTTTGAAAAGAAATCCCCATTTTTTTACACAATTCCTGCGCTTTTTCAGCTACTTCCTCTCTTTCATCCCCGGCAAGCTGTTCAAGCTCAGCATTCATCTCTTTAATTTTAAGGTTCTCTATAACAAACAAGGCAGAAATAACATAATATTCTTCAGAGGAAGAAAGCATTTTTTTTATAACTGAAAGCATTTTTTCTCTATCCAGATTTTTCATAGCCTTCAGAGCATTTGCCTTTACCCTGTTATCATTATCATTGAGCATTGGCAGAATATACTGATAGCTACCGGGATCATTTAACAATTCAATGGCCTCTATTGTATTTGCACGAACACGACTGTCCTCATCTTTGAGATAAACTGCAATGATTTTTAAATAATCTTTGCCTCCCAGACAAGCAATTGCCTTAACAAGTGTTGCGCGCACAAAAGGATGAGCTTCGGGTCTTAACATATTTAAAATTTCAGATAAGTATTTTTTCAAATTGTTTTTGGCAATATACATTAGAGCTTTGACCACTGTTTCATAATCATCAGATTTTAAATACTTTAATATTTTATCCTCTTTTTCCTGAGAGGATTTTTCATTATTTTCTAATACATTTTCTTTTCTGGAAGTTTCATCCTGAATATTATCTCCACCACCCTGACCGGTAATATCTGAAAGAACTTTTTTTGCATAATATTTTTTTCCAACGTCGGGAGCCGACGTTATAAGTTGCATAAGAACTCTTTTTGCCTGAGCAGAATCTACTTTTTTTAAACTGGATATTGCCTCCCTCCATATAGCTGGGTCGGCACTCTCAATTTTAAAAATTATTTCACTTATTTCATTGCTCATCGGCTAAATAACTCTCCCATAAATCCTCAAGCTCATAAAAATGGCGTTTTTCTTTTCTCATAATATGAATTACAATTTCTCCGATATCTAAAATAAACCAGCCTGATTCAGAATTATTATTTTCAGAAACATTTAAAATAGCAATGTTTTCTTCCCTCAATGACTTTTTTAAATGTTGATAAATTGTTTTTAAATGTGTATTAGAACTTCCATCACAAATAATAAACTTATCGATTAAAACTTTTGGACTCGCGTCAACAACCTTAATATTATTGGCTTTTTTATCTTCTAAAACCTCTATTATAAAATCTAATTTTTGGCTAAGTTCCATATAAACTCCTTTAATCAAGCATTTCTTTAATATTTTTAATAAGTATTTTGGGTGAAAACGGCTTTTTAAGATATAAATCAGCCCCCGCTTTTTCACCCCTTTCAAAATCATTTTTCTGGCCTTTGGCAGACAACAAAATAACCCCGGTTTTTAAATCTTCGCTTTCTTTTATAAAAGTGCACAAATCAAACCCGTTTATTTTAGGCATCATTATATCTAATATAGCAATATCAGGTCTTTCTTTAATTATCTGTTCTCTTGCGCTCTCGCCGTCTTCGGCTGTAAACACCTCAAACCCGGCTTTTTTCAGATTAAACTTTATTATTCTTAAAATATTTTTTTCATCATCCGCAACAAGTATTTTTTTCACCTTAAACTCCCGATACCCACGACAAAAAAATTTGCCCTTAATTTGTATAATTAATTATTAAATTAACTTCATTGCCTTTTGTATTAAAAATAATTTTATCACATAACTCTCTTACAATCAGCAACCCTCTACCACGCTCAGATTTAATATCCATGTTATTATTGTTCATTTTTTCCTGCCAGTCAAATCCTTTTCCCTCATCAACAATTTTAAGTTTAATATATTTTTTTGTAATTTTATGACTGATAAAAATATTAAGGTTTTCATTAAGCAAATTTCCATGTTCAATCGCATTACTTAAAATCTCATCGACAATCAAACGAAGTTTGAATTTAAAATCATCTCCAAGGCTCACCTTGAGATTTACAAGTGTATTTAAATATTCATGGAGTCTTGGAATTTCTTTTTTATTAGAAGAAATAAAAAAATCTCTATCAAAATAATCAATAATCTTGCCTATTACAAGGGAAATATCATCATTTTGTTTTCTTCCCTGATTATATTTCATTAATTTTTCAATAAGTATATTTTTAATACTTTCGCAACTTTTTTCTCTGTTTTCTGATATTACTTTTTCCATCTTTTCAAGACCAAAAGAACTGCCTTCTGTATTTTCAATATCAATTACACCATCAGTGAAAAAAACTACTATATCATCATGTTCAAGCTTATAGTTAACTTCTTCAATAATACAATCCCTAAACATTCCAAGAAACAGTCCCTGAGGGTTAATCCTTATTATTTCGCCGTTCTTTTTAAAAATAATTGGTGGATTATGGCCTGCCTTTCCAATAGTTATTTTACGATTAAACCAGTCGTATAAACCATAAATCATTGTGACAAACCTGTGCCCTTCAATCTCATTTAAAAGCTCACTGTTTATTTTATCAAGCAGTTTTTGTGGCGATTCAAAAAGGCTGGCATTAGATTTAACAATGCTTTTGGTCAAAGCCATAATAAGTGAAGCCGGAATTCCTTTACCGGAAACATCTCCAACAGCAATTCCTATTCTATCTTTATCATGCCATAAAAAGTCAATATAATCGCCGCCAACATCAAAAGTAGGAATATTTATATGACTGAGCTCCATTCCAGGCACAAGCGGATTCTGTCTGGGAAGAAACATTTTCTGTATTTTTGCAGCAACCTTAAGCTCATTTTCAACTACCTTTTTTTTCATAACCTGGTCAAATGCCCCGACAAGTGATAAAGCTGTTGAAACCTGAAGTGAAAAAATAAGCATGAGATTTCTTGTTTTTTCATCAAACTCAGATTTATATTTCTTCAGCAGAATTAAAGTACCAATCGGTCCATGCTTTCCATAAAGCGGGATTGCCAGCAATGATTTATAAAAGGAAAAAACATCTTTTTCAAACATTTTATAACGTTCTTCTTCAAAAGGAAGTCTAATAGACTCATCATTTTTTTCACAATAAAGAGTAATTTTTTCAATTAATTTTTTTTCTTTTTCTGAAAGATTTTTTAGCTTCTCGTTTTTAGCATGTACCTTGAAAATATTTTTATCTGTAAAATTTAAAATCACTATATCTGGATTTATAATATCAAGCTCAAGGAATAATTTGCATATTTCATTTGTTAGATCCTGAATATTCATATGAGATATTGCCTTGTCAAAAATTTCTTTAGTAAATTCATGAAAAACAAATAATTCTTCAGTATATTCTGACAGGGCAAACAAGCTTTCTTCCAGTTCAACATTTAATTTTTCAACTTTTTTTTTGTCTTTTTTTGCCTGCATGTATAACTTGGCATTTTCAATAGCTATGGCCGCCTGCTGCGCTAATGTATTTGAGAAATAAAGGTCTTTTTTTGAAAACTGTCTGTTGTTTTTTTTGTCGGTAACGTTAAAAACACCTGTAATTTTATTTCTAAACTTAAGCGGAACAGACAGACAGGATTTTGTGAAGTATCTTGGACTGTTTTTCTTTTTAAAAACAGGGTCTTTTTCAATATTATGAATAAGGACAGGCTCGCCTTTTTCGGCAACTACTCCACTTATACCCTCACCTACCCTAACTTTAACTTTTTCAGAAATTTCAGGACTCATACCAATAGAGGCAGCAATTCTTAAAGTATCTTTGTCGTTTTCATCAAAAAGCATCAGCGAACCCTGCTTGGCCTCAATTGAAGAAAGTGCATTTTCAAGAATAAGAAGTAAAACCTTATCAAGTTGAAGCTCTGATACGATAGCGTTATTTATATTAACCAGTTTTATCCAGTCATCTATGCTGAATTTTTCATATACTTTTTTGTTCATAAGGAATTTTTAAAATTATTTTTGTCCCCTTTCCCTTTTTTGATTTAATATTTATATCGCCATTATGTAAATCAATAATATTTTTAACTATAGATAGTCCTAACCCAAAACCACTTATATTTTCTGTATCAACATTACTTTCCCTGTAAAATTTTTCAAATATTTTTTCTATACTTTTATTATCAATACCAATACCTGTATCTTCAACAATAATTTTATAAACTTCTTTTAATCTTTTTATTTTAATATTAATTTTTCCGTTCTGCTCATTGTACTTCACAGCATTACTTAAAACATTATAAAAAACCTGCTCAAGCTTTATAAGATCGGCCTCAATATTAAAAGTTTCTTCCTGTTTAAAATCTATATTAACCTTTATATTTTTTTCTTTCAACAGATAATCAATTCCCTTAATAATTTTTCTTATAACAGTGTTTAAATCAAAAAGGCTCAAATTAAGATTCACCCTGCCCGATTCAAGTTTAGAAGTATCAAGTATTTCCATTATTAAATTTAAAAGTCTTTCGCTTTCATCATAAATAACATTTAAAAAATCTTTAAATTCAACCTCGTATTTTTCAGAATCACTTTCAATAATCTCGGTTAATGTTTCAGTATAAGCCTTAATTGAAGTTAAAGGGGTTTTAAGTTCATGTGAAATATTTGAAATAACCTGATTTTTATAATCATCTATCTCTTTTAACTTTTCTAATTCCATACCGGTAGTTACATCTTCAATATGTATAATAGCTCCAGAAATAATATTTCTGTTTCCTTTAAACGGGATTATTGTAAACTTCAAAAAAACCTGTCTTACATCAACCATATAATGGGTAATTTTTTTTTGAAATATACTTTCTGATATTTTTTCAAAAAATTCCGGGGTAAACCAGTTATTATAAAACAACCTTATGTTTTTGAGCATGATTTCCTTTCGTGAAATTTTTAAAAAATTTTCAGCCGCACAGTTAATTGTAGTTACAATATAATCTGTGTCAACAACAATTAATCCTTCGTTGAAATTTTCAATAACGTTGCTTAAATAATTTTTAATATTATCAAGCTTTTTTTTCTGTTCATCAAGTGTAGAATAGAGTTTTGAATTTTCAATAGAAACTGTAACATTAGAAGAAATTATATCTAAAATATCATTTTCTTCTTTTGTTATATTAGAGACTTCTTTATCTGTTCCTATAAGCATAATTCCAAGAGAGCGATTTTTCATAATAAGGGGCAGAAAAACATAACTTCCCTTTTTATATTTTCTCTCAAGGGTTATTTTTTTATTCTGAAGTATAACCCAGTCAAATATATTATCTTCCTGAATCTGAGAAACTTCCATATAACTTTCATCTGATAGATTTTTATATTTAATCAGTTCAAAAGTATTTTTCATTAAATAAACAGCAATCTCTTCATAGGGAAAGATTTCCTGACACACCTCAAATATTGCTTCTAAATTATCTTCTAAAGAACCAGAATGAAGTATTTTACTGCTGAGTTTATGAAAATTATTAATTAATTTTTCATGACTCTGTTTAAGAGCTCTATTTTCTTTTTCAACCGTGTTCATAATTTAATGTCCAGTATGTCCAAAGCCACCCTCTCCTCTTTTTGTATCTGTTAAATCACCTGTTTCGATAAAAACACCCCGTTGAACTTTTGCAAAAATCATCTGGGCAACTCTCATTTTATCCTTAACAATAAATTTTTTGTTACCATGGTTTATAAGAATTACTTTAACCTCTCCTCTATAATCTGAATCAATAGTTCCTGGAGAATTCAATACAGTAACACCGTATTTTGCGGCCAGACCACTTCTAGGTCTAATTTGAACCTCATAACCATGTGGAATTTGAAGCGAAAATCCTGTTGAAATCATTCTATACTCCCCCGGGGGAATTTCGACTTCTTCATTAATACAGGAATATATATCAGCTCCAGCTGCATTCTGTGACATATAAGAAGGTTTATACTGTTTCTTTTTGTTTAAAAATTTAAATTTAATATTCATCCCTGCTTCTCCCAGTATAACTATTTTTGTTACGATAGTCCATCTTTTTGTTTTCTAATGTTTTTTCTCTCAACCTCAAAAACGTATCCTATTATTTTCCTTCTTTCCATATCAACAATATCCTCAAAATTAATACCATATTTATACATACAGGCCTTCCCACGTTTATTTGCAATTGCCCTCATGATTTTCCCATTTACTTCAAAGCTCTGTTGGCCAAGCATGAAACGGGTTTTCAGCATCTGGTCCTTTTCCATTTTTTCAGGAGTTCTCAAAAACACTCCCCCGCCCGAAATATCTAATATATAACCTTTTTTTTCAACCGGAA
>JBNJGP010000040.1:0-24807 GCA_051747805.1 Candidatus Muiribacteriota bacterium | reverse complement strand
TTTAAGTGTCTACAGGTTAAAATTTCTATTTTTTGCTAAACTCAAGTAATTAATTCAAAATAAACTTGGAGGAAATATGAAAATTAATAAATTATTAACTATAACAATTCTTATTTTTGTATTTTTAACAGCAAATGCATCAAATTTATGTGTTAAAATGCATTATTCAACTTTATCCAGAGATAAATATGTGATTAATCAAATAGAAAAATTTAATTCATTTATTCAAGACAAAGATGTTTTTAATTATAAATTAAATGCTATGAAAGAATCGCCATTTTCATTTTACAGAGGTACGGCGCATTTGTATTTTAAAGATTTATCAAACGGAATAATTCCAATACCCGCCGAATTAAAAAATTTATCTAACATTAACATATGGATAACTGGTGACTTACATACTCAGAATCTGGGTTTTTTTGAGAATAATTCAAAAGAAATTATTTTTGGATTAAATGATTTTGATGAAGCTTTTATTGGACCTTTTTACTGGGAACTTATAAGGTATGTGGCGAGCCTGGAATTATTAAAAAATAAGGTTGGATTTAATTTAAATGACCAAAAATTAAATAATTTAGTTCAGACATTTTTAACACAGTATCACAATAGTTTGAAAAAAGATAAAGTTCAGGAAATAAATTTAAATAATGCAAGTGGCTTTATACTGAATACAATGGAAGATGTATTAGAAAATAAAACTCAAGAAAAACTTATGGATAAGTGGACCGTAATTTCAGATAATAAAAGAATATTTGATTTTGATAAAAAGAAATTAAAACCAGTCTCTGAAACCGAAAAATCTATTATAAAAAGTGGATTTGATGATTATCTTGATAATATATCTGATTTCTTTTTTATGGTAAGCGATGTACATTTTACCATTAAATCAATTGCAAAGAGATTACGTTCGGGACTGGGAAGTCAGGGCTTAAAAAAATACTATGTTCTTATTGAAGGAGAAACTTTAAACGATGAGGATGATATTATTTTGGAGATAAAAGAACAGAGATACTCATCATTATTATTAAATCCTGAAATTCAGGTAGAAGTATATAATCAACTTTTTAATTATGATGCTGAAAGAGTTAATATAGCACATTATTTGATGCTTCAAAAGCCAGAACCACATTATGGAGCTTTTAAGGCAGGAAAAACCTCATATAGTATAAAAAAAATTTCACCTTTTAAATATGGATTTGATGGAAAAGATTTTAATAATTATAAAGATTTAGAAAATTTTGTGATATATTCAGCTAAAGTCGCAGCTTATGGACATATGCGTTCAAGCGTTGCCTTGAATTATGATTTCAGAGAAACAGCATTAAAAGAAATTGAAAATATTACAAAATTTAACACTATTATATCTGAAATAGGCTTAAATTACGGCAGACAGGTAAAAAAGGATTTTGAATATTTTAATAAATAAAGATTGTATAAAGGATTATAAAAATGTATAATAATTATATACTTTTTAATAATCGGAGGGTTTATGAAAAAACTAGCTTTTTTATTAAGCATTTTTTTTGTTTTAAGTTTAATTACATCTGCTTTACAACAACCTGAAACTTTCACCCGGATTGAAGTAAATGAAATCGAAAGTGAAGTTCTGTTAAATGTATCTGATAATATATTAGCATTGCAATCAGAGGGTGTTCCAGATAATAAATTTTTTTACTGTAATTATAAATATTTTTTAAAATCCTATAAATATCTTGAAAATATTCCCAGATATTCTTATGGCAGTATATTATTTGAGTTTATTGAAACAGAAATTGAAATGGGAAATTTAGAAATTTTTTCCAGTGATTTTGAAAAAAGGGATTTAATGATGAATTATGAGGATATAACAGAAATTATAGCTTTAGATGAATTATTATTTCTTGAACTGTTCAATGATTTTTTTAATCATAATTTTGGTTATATGAATTCAGAATTACTAAATAAAAAGTTTCAAATAATTACAGATTTAATTATAGAAAAAACAGAAACAATCGCCATTTTTAAATTCACAAATATTGGTGAAGAAAATTCAACAGGACTTAATCACCAAAGTATTATATTAGTTGATATTAATACAAACGAGCTTATTCAATTTGGAATGAACGGATACTGGGGAATATAAACCGTAATTTAATGGAGTGTATTAAAATGAAAAAACAGAAATCAAAAAACCTTTCAGTTATGTTTACCGACATTCAGGGTTATACAACAACCAGTTCAGCTTTTTCAAGAGAAGAAATAATTGAACTTATTAAAAGGCATAATAAACTTATGCAGCCCATAATAAACTTTTACGGCGGAAATATTATTAAAACAATTGGCGATTCATTTCTTGTTACTTTCGAAAGTGCTACAGATGCTGTAGTATGCGGAATTGTTATACAGCTTATTTTAAATGAATATAATAATAATCAACCAGTAGAAGAAAAAAAATTGAATTTAAGGGTTGTTATAAATACCGGTGATGTTGCTATTGAAGATAATGATGTATTTGGTGAAGGTGTTAATATAGCCGCCCGGATGGAAGGATTAGACTGCTTTGATGGGGGAAAAGTTGGAATAAGCCAGTCAACAAATCTACTAATTAACAGAAACGAAATTTTCACAGAGGAAATAGGCTCATTTAAATTAAAAGGGGTTCCATATAAAGTTAAAGTTTATAATGTTCCTCTCTACAAACAGAATATTGTAAATATTCCCATAAAATTAATGAAAATTGCAGAAAAAATGACAGCCACAAGAAAAGGATTTGATGAAAGTTTCAAAGAGTGGAATAATTATGTAAAAAAATTCATAGACGAAGATATGTCTAGTAAAGTTTCAGATTTTAAAAAAGATATCTCAGAAAAAACAAATACAATTTTAGAGGAAATAAAAGCTAAAAAAGAAACATTTGGAAGTGAAATTAAAGATGAAATTTATAAAGAAGGAAAAGAATTAAAAAAAGAGTTTGTAAAAGGCATAAATAAAATAAACGAATTGTTAAACAGAAAAGACGAAGAATGAAACGAAACCGGTGTTGCCCAAATTTTTTTCTATTATATTTTTAGATGAAATTCAATTACTCACTGATTCGGAAAAATTATAAAAAAAATATATTTTCTGTTAATATATATCTAAAATAAAAATATTTTTTGTTTGAGGAAGGTTATTTTTGAAAAATTATAAATTTGGAATATTAACTTTAGTTATTGCTTTAATTTTGTTTTTTACTGCTATAAGCATGTTCTGGTTTGAAAATAATATTTCTATGGCTATTTTAAATGAAATTGATTATTATAATGAAAATAGCGATTTAAATATTATTACAGGTGTTGATTTTGATTTATTTTCCAGAGAGCTTCAGTTTAAAAATTTCAAGATAAAAAATTTACAGGGTAAAGAAGTTATTCAGACTGCAGATATTATTATAAACTTTTGTTATACAGATTTATATAAATTGCGTGATAGAGAGTTTATTGAGTTTTATGATATTCTTAATTTAAGTAAATTAAATATAGATATTAGATTTCTAAATATTTATTTAGAGGATTATATTACTTTGCATGCTGATAAGGTTGAGCTGAAATATTCTGGGGATGTTGATTCTGAAAATATTTTTTTATTTGCCAGTTTGATTTTGAATTTAAAAGCGGCTGAGGCGGATTTTTCCAGAGTTATTCCGCCAATGGCTACTATGTTTATTCCACCTGATTTTATTGATTTTTCAAATATTGGGTTTGCTCAATTTTCTTTTAATTTAATTTGTGATGAAAATAAATTTTTTTTTAAGGATGTAGAAACTTACAGTAGTGTTATGGATATTGAAGGAGAGCTTTTATTTGAGGTTCCTGATAATACACCTCTCAATGAATTATATAAGAATTTTTCTTTTTCTGAATGTAATTTAACTTTATCTAATTTAAGTAATAGAAAAAACGTTTTAATTAACCTTTTTGATGCTATTAATTTAAAATATGAAGAAGTTAATAATAATATTAATATTATCAGGTGAGGGGGATATTGGATTAAAGTCTTGATTTTTTTTAAATATGAATATACTATATGCTTAAATGAATAATTTTAATGTTTTCTTATCAAATAGTCAGAATATACTTTCAGAGTATTTAATAAATATTATTTATTCAACTCAAAACGACCCTTTTCAAAAGGAAAAAATAATTGTTCAATCTGCTGGTATGGCCAAGTGGTTACAGTTAAAACTAGCAAAAAAAAAGAAAGTCTGTTTTAATGTTGATTTTATTTTTCCCGGAAATTTCTTAAATGAGCTGCTTGAAAATACCGGTGTTAAGTTAAAAGAAAATAAGCAAAAATTCTTATCCGCAGATAATATTCTGCTGTTGATTATGCAAAAGCTTCCTTATTTAATAGAAAATGAATCTGATTTTTTTTCTATCAAAAATTATCTTGGTGATGAGGAGGATTTTGGAATAAAGCTTTATAATTTAAGCACTAAAATAGGTTATTTATTTGATCAATATATTATTTACAGGCCTGATATTATCAAATGCTGGAAAAATAACGAACTTTTTTTTAAGAACAATTTAGATGAAAAATGGCAGATGAAACTATTTAACGCTGTAACTGAGGGTTTATTTACAAGGGCTGATTATTATGAGAAGTTTATTAATGAATTTGAAATTAAGGATGATACCCTGCTTCCGGAGAGAATTTCAATTTTCGGGATTTCCAGTCTTCCGCCGTATTATATTAATATTTTAAATAAATTTTCTGAATTTGCACAGGTTAATCTATTTTTTTTAAATCCCTGTAAAGAATACTGGGGTGATTTAAAATCACCTAAAGTTAAGGCGAAAGAGGAAAATAAATATGATGATACAGACATACCAGCTGAACTTCTACATTATGAAGAGGGTAATGAACTTCTTGTTTTTTTAGGAAAGGTTGGCCAAGATTTATTTAATATTCTTAACTATTTTGATTTTCATCAGGTAGAGAAATATTTTTTAAAAGAAAATTCAAAAAATACATTGCTTGAATATATCAAGACTGATATTACTTTTTTAAGCGAAAAAATCCAAAAGCAGACAATTAATGATAAAGATAATTCTATTCAAATTCATGCCTGCCATGGTAAGGTTAGAGAACTTGAAATAATCAAAAACACTGTTTTAAATATAATTACTGAAAACCAGGATATTTCTACTTCTGATATAATTGTTATGGCGCCGGATATTGAAGAATATACTCCTTATATACACGGTGTTTTTTCAAAAGACGAACATGATGACTATTATTTGAATTATTCTGTTTCAGATAATACTTTAAGCCGTGAAAGTAAAGTTATTTCTCTATTTCTTTTCATGCTAGAATTTGCAGGCTCAAGATTTAAAATTAATGATTTTTTAAAAATTATTACTGATGAGGTTATTGTTGAATGTTTCGGAATTTCTAAAAATGATATTGAGTATATTAAAAAGTGGATTTTTGAAACTAATATCAGATGGGGAGCTGATAATTATCATAGAAAGGAAGTTGTTGACGTTTCTTATGAAGATTTTTCTTTTGAGCAAGGTTTAAATCGAATGTTTGCAGGTTATGCAATGAATGAAAAAAATAAGCAATTTTTGCAAATATTTCCTTATGACGAAATAGAAGGAACTAGTTCAAGGGTGCTAGGTTTTATTGCAGAGTTAGTTTCAAATTTTAAAATTTTAAAAAATATGATAGAGCATGAAAAAACTTTATCTGAATGGATAGATTCTGTTTTAAATTGTTTTGATTTCTTATTTGTTCAAAATTCTTCGTTTGAAAAAGAAAAAAATTATTTAAATAAATTTCTTATTTCTCTTAAGCAGTTATCTGAAAAGAATAATAAACCTGATTTTAATATTTCATATAATGTTTTCAGGCAGTTTGTTGAGGATAGAGTTGGTGTTGAAAAAATAGAAAGGGGTTTTTTATCAGGTGGTATTACTTTTTCATCAATGCTTCCCATGAGGAGTATTCCTTTTAAGGTTGTTTGCCTTCTTGGTATGAATAATGATACTTTTCCTAGAAAACCAACAATTGTTAACTTTGATTTAATGTCGGTTTCGCGACGATTTGGGGATAGAAACTCCAGAGAAAGTGATAAATATCTTTTTCTTGAAGCACTTCTTTCTGCTCAGGATTATTTTATATTAACTTATGATGGTATTGATTATAAGGATAATTCTGAAAAAGTTGCTGCAATAACTGTTACATCATTATCCGATTATATAGATAAATATTACAAACTTGAAAGTAATAAGGAAATTTTAAATAAAATATTTTTTAAACATAAAATGCAACCATTTAATCCAGAATATTTCAAAGAAAACGCAAATTTTAAATCATATTCTAAAAAGTACTATAAAATAGCAAACAAAATAGCAAACAATACATTTGAAAATAAAGATAAGTTTAGTTTTGAATGCAAAAAGCCGCTGGAGCAGAAAAAGGAAAATTCTTTAATTACAAATAATGATTTAGAAAGTTTCTACTATTCTCCCTCGAGATTTTTTGTTGAAAAAATCATGGGTATTTTTTTGAAAGAGTCCGATGAAGTATTTGATGATAATGAAAGTTTCAAGTTGTCAAAAAAACATAAATTCATTAAAAAATACACAGATATTATGTTGAGTAACTCAGATATTACTAAATCTGCTGCTCTGAACAAAGAATTAAATTATAGCTTACCACCGCTTGGTTTTGGTGAAATAGAAAAAGAAAAAATTTTAAAAAATTCAGATGATTTTTATAATAGTGTTTATAATTTGATTTGTGACAAAAAAGAAAAAATTATTGAACATGAAATTGATTTTGATGGATTTAAATTTTATATTAAGTTAAATAATTACTTTCAAAATATGGGACTTGTCAATTATTATCCTGCCTCAATTTATGCTTCAACAATAATTAAAATATGGTTAAATCATGTGCTGCTCAATGTTATATCGGATGATATTGACGGAATTACTCCAAAATCTTTTTTTGTTTCAAATAAAGAAGTTAAAGAATTTGATAAAATTAATAATGCAAAAGAAATACTCAAAAATCTTATTACATATTTTTTAAAGGGTAGTAGTTCTCCACTTAAATTTTTTCCAGATTCAAGTATGGCATATTACTGTGAAAAATTAAAAAATATTCAAAAAGGGAAAGAATTAAAGGAGGCTGTTTTAATAGGAAAAAATAATGCCTATAAAAAATGGTTTGGAAATTCTTATTTGAATATTCCGGGGGATAAAGATAATCCGTATGTGAATTTCTTATTTAAACATCAGAAAGCATTAATTGATTCAGAGGATTTTGTCCAAACTGCAGAAAATATTTTACAGGGATTTGAACAAATTTATGGAAAATTTTGATTTAATTAAAACCAAGCTGGGAAAAGTTAATTTAATTGAGGCTTCCGCAGGAACCGGCAAAACTTATAATATTGCCGGAATATATCTTAGACTAATTGTTGAACAATTCTATAAACCATCTGAAATTCTGGTTGTTACATTTACTGATGCGGCAACTGGCGAACTTAAAGATAGAATAATGAAAAAATTAAAAAAAGCTCTGGGTTTATTTAATAAGATTTTACAAAATAATAATTCAGTTGAAACAGACGATTCTGAAAATGAACAGCTTTTAAAAATATATGAAAAACTCCAAAATAAAAAAAAATCTATTAAATATTTAAATCTGGCTGTGCTTTCATTTGATGAGGCGGCTATTTTTACAATTCATGGTTTCTGCAAGAAAATTCTAAATGAAAATGCTTTTGAATCTAAAACAATGTTTAATTTTAAAGTAAAAAAAGATGTGTCTGATATTTTATATGATCTTGTACTTGATTATTTCCGGAAAAATTTCATGACAGAGTCACTTGAGTTTATTCAGTTTCTTCAAAACAGTGATTTGTTTAAACAGGATTCTATCATGCAGTTAACCTCTCAGGTAATTAACAATCCTAAATCAATTGTGGTTCCAGATTATGATGATATTTCCTGGAACTATGTTGAGAAAGGTTCAACACAAATTGCTTCTGAGTTTAAATCATTAAAAAATTTATATTTTAAAAATAAAGAAGATATAATTAAGATTTTAAATTTTGATGGGTTGAGTAAATCAAAAATTAAATCTAAAAAAATCACTGAGTATATAGATGGTTTTGATGAACTTATAAAAAATTGTGATATTTTCAATGCCCTTGAAGTTTCTAAATATAAATATTTTTCTTTAAGTTATCTAAGAGGAGCATTAAAAAAAAATTTTAAAGAAGAACAAATTTATCATAAATTTTTTGAGGTATTTGAAGATTTTTTACAGAAAGTTTCAGAATTTAAGGAATTAATCCAGAAGTTTTTTATTTTGCAAAAAAAAAGGATTATTGATTTTGTCAGACAGAAAATTGATATTGAAAGAAAAAAGATTAGTTTCTTTACATTTTCGGATTTGCTTAAAGATACCTGGAAAGCCGTTAATTCTGATGATAGAAGATTAATTAATGTTGTAAGAAAAAAGTTTAAAGCAGCTCTTATTGATGAATTCCAGGATACTGATACAGTTCAGTATGAAATTTTTAAAAAGCTTTTTTTTGAAAATAAAGATAAAATTTCTTTTATGATTGGTGATCCTAAACAATCAATATACAGGTTTAGGGGAGCAGATATTTATTCATATTTAAAGGCCAAAAAACTGGCTGATAATAAGTTTACCCTTAACTGTAATTATCGTTCCTGTTCAAAACTTTTAACTGCTTTTAATACTTTGTTTTCTCATAAAGACAATTTATTTAAAAATACAAACATAAATTATGAAAAAGTTTCATCAGGCTGTGATAACTATGAATACAATCGAAGGGGAAAACCTCTTGAAATTGTTCATGTTAAGACTCAGCAAAAAAAACCTAATAAAGAAGATTTTTTAAAAATTATTTTTAATCATGTTTCTTATTCAATTTTAAATATTTTAAACAACAGTGAAATTATTAAACCCGATAATATTACTGTTTTAGTAAAAACTAATCAGGAATGTGAAAGAGTCAAAAATTCTCTCGCTGAACTTGGTATTCCTTCTGTTGTTTCTTCTACTTCGGATATTTTTAGAACTGAAGAGGCTAAAGAATTATTCTATTTACTTAAAGTTATTTTAGAGCCTTCAAATATATCCTATTTAGGACTAGCACTATCAACTTGTTATTTAAATAAAACACCAGCTCAGATTAAGCATATATTAGATGATGATAATGAGAATATTATTTCAGATTTTCAGCAAAAATTCAAAGAAATAAACGATAATTTCTTTAAAAAAGGGTTCGCCTCAGCTGTTGAGCTTATGAACAACAAGTTTGAAATTTACAGCAATCTTCTACAGTTTGAGGATTCTGAAAGAAAAATAACTAATTACAGACATTTAATAGAGCTTATTCAGGAAGGAACCCTTTCTAATAATAATAGTCTTGAAAGTATCATAAAATGGATTCATGAACAAATATTTGATGATATTAAAAAGTCTGATTCCTCACAAAAAGAACTCAGGCTTGAAAGTGATGAAAAGGCTGTAAAAATCCTTACGCTTCATAAAAGTAAGGGGTTGCAGTTTGATGTTGTATTCTGTCCTTCCTTTATTGCCAGGACAAAAAAAAATTCACCTGATTTTTCCAGATATCATGATAGCAATATAGATGATGAGATTGTTATTAATATAAGTGGTGATGAATTCGATAAACAGCAAAAAGAAGAGGAAGAAGAAGAAATGCGGCTTTTTTATGTTGGACTCACCAGGGCAGTAAAAAAATGCGTTCTTTATTTACCTGATTATAAAATATCTGATAAATCACCAATGGGTTATATTCTCGGGGATTCTAAAAATATATTAAATGAGTTAAAAAAAATAGCAGAAAAATCTGAGAATACTATCGGGATTACTTCTATAGATGAAACTTTTTCCATAGATGGTCAGAAAAAATATGAAAAAAAATATAATTTCAAATTAAATATGCCTCAAATTGATTCATATAAAATAAATAATTTATTTAAAATTCATTCTTACAGTTCTCTTACAAAGAGTAGCAGCGAAAATATTTTGTTTGATTTTTATGGGGAAGACGAGGTTAACAGAGAAAGTTTTATTGAATTTGACAGTGTTATAAATCAGGATGTTTTTAATATTCCCAAAGGGGCTAATACGGGTAACTTTTTTCATCAAATTCTTGAAGAAATTCCTTTTAATATTGAAGATAATGTTCTTAAAGAAGAGGTTAGCGAAAAATCTTTTGAATATCAGATTGATTCTAAATGGCATAATCCTTCTATCGATGTTATAAAGAATGTCTTAAATACGAATTTATTTTCTGATAATTCTTCATTCAAGCTTAAAAATATTCCTTTAAAGGACAGGCTTAGCGAACCACAGTTTTATATGGCCTGTGATAAATTAAATTCTGATATTCTAATTAAAAAAATTAAAAATATTTTTTCCCGAAATTTATTAAAAGACGTTAATCTTAATTTTAAAGAGTTTGAGGGTTTTTTAACAGGGTTTGCCGATTTGATTTTCAGATATAAAGATAAGTACTATATTGTTGACTGGAAAAGTAATTATCTTGGCAACTCTGTAAAATTTTATTCCCCTCAGAGGTTAAAAGAAGATATAATTAAAAATAAATATTTTGTTCAGATTTATATTTATTCCCAGGCTCTTCATTATTATCTTGAAAAAAAACTTCCAAATTATAACTATAATTCTAATTTTGGTGGAGTTTTTTATATTTATTTAAGAGGAGTTACAAATAATCCAGATGATATTTATGGAAAATATTTTAAAAAAATTGATAAAAAATTCTTTCAATAATATAATTTTAATATGAATAATATAATTTTAAAATTAAACTCAGTTTCTAAAAAGTATGAAAACTTCGATGTTTTAAATGATTTGAATTTTCAGCTTGCTGAAAAAGAAATAGTTACTCTCGCAGGATTAAACGGTCAGGGGAAGACAACAGCACTTAAAATAATTTCTGGTATAACTAAGCCAGATAAAGGTGAAATCCTTTATGAGGGAAGTGTTGGGATTAAAAAGAATTTTATATTTTTTGTTCCTGAACTTCCTTATTTTAATGATGAATTTTCTGCAAAAGAAATGGTTGAGTATGTTGTAAAGCTGGAGAATAATCAATTCAACGTATCGCTTTTTAATGAATATATGGAATTAATACAGCTTGAAAATACTAATAAACGGATAAAGAATTTTTCTAAGGGAATGCGACAGAAACTTGGTATTGTAATGGCTTTAATATCGGAGGCAAAACTTATTCTTTTAGATGAGCCGTACAGTGGGCTTGATATAAAGGGTCAGAAAATACTTAAAAAAATTATTACTAAAATGAAAAATAAAACAGTACTGTTAACCTCTCACAATCTTGATTTTCTTTTTGATGTTTCTGACAGATTTTTAATTTTAAATAATGGAATAGTTAAAGTTAAGGCAAATAAAAAAGATTATAAAACTTTTGAGAGCTTAAAAAATCTTTTTGAAAAGGAAATGGAATAATGATTAAAACTATTAGTTATTACACTTTTTTGTCTATAATGAAAAAGAAAGGGTGGGTTCTTTTTCTTTTTTTTATTCTGTTTAATTTTTTTTCATATTTTTATATTAATACACTTTCTGAATATTTTGTGCCTCAGATTTTTTTAATGAGCAATATTTCTTTTTTTAATATTTTAAGTGCTGTTATTGCTATTATGTGGTGTTATTCAGAAATCGGAGTAGATATAAAAGATAAAAAAATATATGTGCTTCTTGGTAGTGGTGTTCGTTCTCATATTTATTATGCCGGCAAATATTCTGGTATTCTTCTTGCCCTATTTTTAAATGCTTTTATGGTTTATATATTGCTGGCAGCCCAGACTTTGTATTATGGCGAGTCTTTTGCTGGAATTTTAACTGTTTTTTTTGTTTACCTGCTTAGGTTTAGCTCTTTCTGTATTTTATTTGCAGGAATTAATCTTGTGCTTAACTTTATATCCGCAGTAAGTTTAAGCTTTTTTTCGTTTATGCTGAGTCAGTTGATATATTTGCTTGGAGATGATATTACATCTGGGTTTAAAAATATATTTACCACCCTACTGCCCTCTGAAATCTATTACGGGGAGGTTGAAAGAGCCTTTTATTCTGGGATTAATGTCCCCTTTGATTATGTTTTCTTTTTGATTTTATATACTTTAGCCTATTCATATATTGTTTATAATATTTTCAGCTGGCTGTTTAACAAAAGGGAGCTTTAATGGAAAGCAGACTTTTTATTTTAACTGTTATAGTTATTTTACTTTTTATTTTTATAAACAATCTTAAACAAAATCAATTTGTTCCAGCAGAAACTGAAAAATTCAGCTTATTTGAATATATGGCAGATGGAATTAAAAAGCATTATGCTTCCGGGTTGTGGATTAAAATAGATGAATTTCATCATTTAGACCATACATATTCTGATAATATAAAAGCACAGAAAGGTATGCTTCAGATGATGACAAAGCTGGATAAAACAAATGTTTATCCTTTTGTTTTTTTATCAATGGTTTACTGCAAATATGACAAAGATTATCAGAAAGCCCTTGAAACTCTAAATAGTTTTATTGACAACAACCCTTCCCATCCTGAAATACATAGGGCCTTAGGCGAAATGGGTTATGTGCATCTTATTTATAAAGAGGATTTTTACGCCGCAGAGTTATATTTAACTGAGGCGCTTGATAAAGTTGTTGCAGAAAAAGGGGTTAGAGAGGGACCACTTGAATTTCATTATCCATTAAATTATTTAAGAATGCTTCGTTTTATTGCAGATGTTTTAGAGGACGAAGATAAGTATGATTTTTATGATGTGGCTATAAATAGATTTTTTGAGGATTCAAACAAAGCGGATAAGGAAAGTTTAAAAGTTGATGATGAGCATGACGCTTGCGATGTTTGCGGTGAACATCATCATGATCACATTTTTTCTTTAAATTTTCCATGGTCTAACTCCTTTTTTAACAATATTAATTTTATTATTCTTTTTTTATGGGGGTCAGGTCTCCGGATTTCGCAAATCAAATTTAAATGATTTTTTAACAGTTATTTTCAGCCATTTTTTATTAAAATGATTTTAATATTTAGTATCAAATTTTTAAAAAAATTATTTTTTGATGATAAAAGCCTCATATAAGGTTTATGGAATGCGAAATCCGGAGACCTGACCCCCAGATTTTATTGAAAATATTTGAATTTTTAGTTAGTATTAAAGAAATTACATGAATGTCAGGGGGAGTTATGAGTAATGGTTTGAATTATGAAATTCAAGGAACAACAATGCCGCTTCTTGAGTTTACATTGAATCAGGGGCAAAAGATTATATCCCAGGCTGGGGCAATGAAATGGATGTCGAATTCTGTTAATATGGAAACTAAGGCAAGTGGTGGAGTGACTGGAATTTTCAAAAGGGTTGTTTCGGGTGAGGGAATTTTTCTTGTTAATTTTACCGGAGAAAAAGATGGCGATAAACTAGCTTTTGGACATACTTTCCCAGGAAAAATAATACCCTGGGATGTTTCTGTAAAACCTATAATTTGTCAGAAAAGGGCGTTTTTATGCATGACCGAAGGTGTTGAACTTGATATTCATATTAAAAAGCGACTTTCTGTTGGATTTTTTGGCGGTGAGGGTTTTATAATGCAAAAAATTCATGGTAACGGTATGGCTTTCCTTGAAGTTGATGGTGAGGCTGTTGAAATTGATTTAGCGCATGGTGAATCAATTAAGGTTGAAACAAGTGCGGTTGCGATGTATGAACAAGGTGTTGATATGAGTATAAATTTTGTAAAGGGTCTTTCTAATATATTTTTTGGTGGTGAAGGGCTGTTTTTAACTACTTTAACTGGACCAGGAAAGGTTTGGCTTCAAACTATGCCTATTCAGAGTATGGTTGCTGAAATGTCAAGTTTTTTACCTAAACCATCTAGAAAATAAATTTTGAGGAGTTTTTTATGAGTAATATAAAAAAAGCAACTTTTGGTGCTGGCTGTTTCTGGGGAGTTGAAAGTTATTTTTCTAAACTTCCTGGTGTTATTAAAACTGCTGCGGGATATATGGGCGGGAATAAAGAAAATCCTACTTATGAAGAGGTATGCAGTGATAAAACCGGGCATGCGGAAGTGATTTATTTAGAGTTTAATCCTGACAAGATTTCTTATGTGGAGCTTGTCATTCATTTCTTTAAAATGCACGATCCTACACAGGTTAATCGGCAGGGGCCTGATGTTGGAACTCAATATCGCAGTGCTATTTTTTATTATGATGATAATCAGAAACAGATTGCGGTTGAGGTAAAAGAAGAACTTGAAAGTTCTGATAAATATAATGATTATATTGCTACTGAAATTACTCCGGCAAAGAGTTTCTGGAAGGCTGAAGATTATCATCAGAAATATTTGGAGAAAAAAGGGTTAACTTCCTGCTCAATATAATTTAATTTACCCCGGTATATTGTTTAAGGCTGTATTTCCAGATAAGCATGCTTATTGTTGAAAAAATAGAGATTAAAAAAAACATTATAATTAAGTTTTTGAACATATTTTCAGGTTGAATAAATATTGAGGCCGGGAAATTGGCTATAACTATTACCGGCAGTACAAAAATAAATAAATTTTTCCATATTCCTGAAAAAATCACTTCTGGATATTTTGAAGCGTTCATAATTTTGGAAAAAAAGTCCTCAACAGCTGATGTTTCAACAAGAATAAGTGATAAAAATGAAATTGTCAGAAAGAAAATATATTTAATTAAAACAGCAGCTGAAACTAATAAAATAAACATTGTAAATGTATAAAAATTTGAGGGATAATTTCCTTCAGATATTTTTGAACTTAGAAGGTAAACTGGTGCCAGTATTGATATTAATCCAGAAAATGATATATATCTTAATGAAAGAAAAAAGGGTGTTGAAATAGGTTTTGAAAGAATATTATCCAGTGTTCCGTTATTTACGTAATCAGATATTTTTAAAACATTTATTCCAAGTATTGAATTATAAAGACCGTTTACTATTCCGTTTGCGCAAATAAGAATAATACAGTCTATTTCACTCCAAGAACCTATTGTATTAATATTCATAAACAGGAATGAATAAAGAAGAACATTTACAATAAAGTAGGCTATCTGGGTTATTATTTTTAATAAAAAAGTTGTTTTAAAGTTTAATTCCCTTTTCCAGTTCATTTTCAAAATATTTAAATAGATTTTAATATAGTTCATATGCCGTAACCTGAGTATTTTTTAATTCCTTTTTTATATAATATTATTGAACCGGTCCAGAAGATAAATAACCATATAAGAATTACCTGTAATGCAGTCAGGATTGAGGATTGGCTGGCTTTCCCGTTGATTATTGTTAAAGGATAATATACAAGATAGGGTAGGGGAGTTTTATAAAATATATTTTGAATGTTTTCAGGGAACAATTCAAGTGGTAAAAAAGTTCCTGCAAAAAAAGGGTATATGAAAAATAAAACTGAAAAAATACCTCCTGTCTGTTCGGTCCAGAAAGATATAAGGCTGAAAAAATATGAAATAAAAAAAGTTAAAAAAACGTTGATAAATAAAATTAAGATAAGAAAATAGATGTTTTGAACTGATATATTTATATAATCACCAAAAAATATTATTAAAAAAGGTGAAAGTATAATTAAAAAAATTATATTAAATAAAACAAATGAAATAAAGGAAGTCATATAGTACATACAATAGCTGACTGGTTTTATTAAAAAATTTGAAAGCTCTCCAGTTCTTATATCGTTTCCAATATTTACAAATTCAACTGGTAGATAAATTCTTGAAAGAATAATTGAAAAAGCATAATATGTGATTATCATTCTGTGAGAATAACCTGCAACATTATCTGTATCTTTGAATATTGTGTTCCATAAAAACATAAATATAATAAAAGAAAAAAAATAAGAGGCAATATTGAAAAAATTATTAAATTTATAGGCGGTAATATTTTTTAACTTAATTTTTAATAATGTCAGGTACATAAGGTTAACTGCTTTTTATAAATATTAAAAACAATTTCTTCAAGTTTGGTATTATTATTGTTGTTTTCACCATAAACACTTTTTAATTCTACCAGTTTTCCATCAAATAATTTTTTTCCTTTATCAATAATTATAATATCTGAGCATAAATTTTCTATTTCATTCATATCATGTGAGGTCAATATTATAGTTGCTCCGAATTCGCGGTTATAATCCCTTAAAAATTTATACATTTCTTTTTTTGAAACTAAATCAAGCCCAATACAGGGTTCATCAAGTAAAACAATTTGCGGATAATGTATAAAAGAGGATATTATTTCGCATTTCATTCTTTGACCAAGTGATAGTTTGCGCACAGGCTGATTAATATGTTTTTGCAGATTCAGGATTGAAATAAAATAATCAACTCTTTTTTTAAATTCTTTTTCAGCAATATTATAAATTTTTGCATGCAGTCGAAATGTTTCAAGTGGTGATAAATTCCACCAAAGCTGATTTTTCCTGCCCATCAAAAATCCTATCTGCCTTAAAAATTCTTTTTCTCTTTTAAAAGGGGTAAAGCCGTTTACTTTAACTAAGCCCCCATCAGGATATAAAATGCCAGAAAGTATTTTCATAGTGGTGGTTTTACCCGCCCCGTTCATGCCAATATATCCTGTAAAAGCTCCTTTTTTTATATTCAGATTTATTTTTTTTAAGGCCTGAAAATTCTCTGTTTTAGTGTAAAAAAGAGATAGGGGAAATCCGGGTTGAAGTGATGATTTAACTTTATAAACTTTTTCTAAGTTTTTAACTTCTATCATTAATGGCCATGGTCTTTAAGTTATTTAATATTCAAATTAATTTAATCATAAATAGAATATGTATGCAACATTGCAGTTTCATAAAATTTTCATTTTTTTAATACTTTATAAATACAAAAACCAGATAATCCAGTTATTGTACCCCATGCAAGTATTAAAAATATCCATCCACCAAAAGTCATAGGTTTCCCTCCCGATTTTCAATAGCTTTAAAATCTTTATACGCTTTGGAAACTAAAAAAAGTAAAACAGCGGCAACCAGCACAAGAATTCCTCTTGCAAGCAGGGTTGCGCCGACATTTGCCTCATCAATTTCTTTCATTAAAAGCTGTCCAATAGCATGCTCATAAATCCAAATAATTAAGAGTGTTATCAAATATGCGGGTGTAATATATTTAAGCACAAATTTAAAGATAGCAGGTATTTTTATCTGGGATGCATGATTTATTTCTTTCCAGCCCTTATTTATACCAAATACCCAGGAAAATAAAATAATCTGTATAGTTGCAGAAACTACAATAAAGAAATTGCCAGCCCAGAAATCAAGCTCATCCACAAATCCATTGTTCATATAGAAAATAGTAGGGATGGCCATTATTAATACAAGTATAAAAATTGTTGCAACTGATTTTTCTCTTGAAAATCTGAACTCATCCTGCAAAAAAGCAATTAAAGGCTGCGCAAGAGAAATTGACGAGGTTACTCCAGCAATAAATAACAGACCAAACCATAAAAATCCATAAAAGGGAGCGAAATTTCCCATATTATTAAAAATTACCGGCATAATAACAAAGGCAATTGAAAAAATACTTCCCTGGGCGATTTCCTGGGCCTGAGCTACGCCTAAAAAAAGGACGGCGGCAGGAATTGCAATACTTCCACCTAACACAACTGCCGCAAAAGTATCAAGAGAAGAGGAAGTTAATCCTGAAAGTGCAATATCATCATTTTTTTTCAGATAACTTGCATAAGTTTGAATCACACCAAAACCCAAACTTAAAGTAAAGAAAATCTGACCAGTTGCGGCCAGCCACATTCGCACGTTAAACAATTCTGAAAAATCTGGATTCCACACAAAACCAAAACCTTCTGAAATTCCATCAAGAGTAATTACCCTTATCATAATTATTAATGCCATAAAAAATAGAAGTGGCAGGGCTACTTTACATACTTTTTCAATTCCCCCGGAAATCCCTTTTCTTAAAATAAGATAGTTAATAATAAAGGTAAGAATAAAAAATAAAACAAGGGGAGTAAAAATACCCTCAAACGAAATAAAGTTGCCAAAAAAACTTCCACAGTTACTTTTATCCAGAGCGGATAACTCACCGGTAATTGCAAACCAGGAATATGCAAGCGTCCAGGAAGCTATGTAAAGATAATAACAGAAAACAATAAATGGTAATAGAAGTCCAAATATACCAAGATATTTTCCCCATTTTTTATTAGTTAAATGCTGATACATAGCTGGTAGAGTAGAATGTCCATGAGAACCACCAAGTCGCCCGACAGACCATTCAACCCACATCATGGGTATTCCAAGTAATACAAATGCCACAAAATATGGTATTAAAAATGTTCCTCCGCCGTTTTGGGCAACTACGCCCGGAAATCTTAAAAAATTGCCAAGTCCGACGGCGCTCCCGGCAACAGCAAGTATTACACCTATTTTTGAGGCCCATCTGTCTTTAACTTTCATATATCCCCTCCAATTATAGTTTAATTGAAATTATATTATCATTATAATAAAGAATAATTCTAATGCAAGTAATAATTTATGTTGCGGTGCGGTAACCGGTTTCGTTGTGCGGTGCAAAAAATATATTGACATCTCTATAAGATTTATGTAATAATAGGACTATAAGAAAAAATGTGCAACGCAAAAGAGCGATGCAAAAAAAACAGGAGGACTAGAATGGAAAATATTTTTACAATCGAAAATGAAGAGGTAACAAAAATGGTTACAAGAAATCAGGAATTTTTAAACGAAATAGTAAAATCAAGTGTTAAACATACCCAGGATTTTGTAAAAGGTAATATGAAAAATTACTTTACAAATCTTGAAAAAGTGGTAAGTTTATCACAGGATAATTTTGAAAAATCCTTTAAACATGGTAGTGAAATTACTGTAATGGCAAAAGAGAATATGGAAAAAACAAATAAAGTTTTAAAAGAAGTTTTTTCAGCAAATCAAGCTTAAGTTATTTAATTAAAAACGGGAGGAAGAAATGAAAAACAATTTTGAAAAACTATTTTTTAACGATGAATTTATTGATGTGGCTAAAAAAAATATGGAATTTACAATGGATTTATTCAAATCTAACATGAACTACTCACAGGATTTAATGAAAGAAAGAATTAATGAATATTTTAAAACTCTTAATGGAAACATTGATTTCTTAAACAGAAATTTTGATAAAGCTACTGAAAATAACTCTGAAATGGCCGACTTTTACAAAGATAATATTGAAAAAATGTATAATAAAGTAAAAGACCTTTATAATAAAACAAAAGAATAGGGGAAAGGCCTTATAAGTTTTAAATTAAAATAAAGTACTATTTAAAGTTAAATGCAGAAAAATAAAAGTTTATTACTTGGAAAAGAAAATGTATTTAAATTACTAATTAAATTATCAATCCCGTCAATTGCGGGATTGATAATTATTGCTTTATATAATATTGTTGATTCAATTTTTATTGGAAGAGCTATTGGTGTTGACGGTCTGGCGGCCCTTACAATAATTTTTCCAATTCATTTATTAATTATGGCAATTTCTCAAATGCTTGGGATAGGTGGTCAATCTGTTGTTTCAATTTCACTTGGTCAGGGTGATGAGAAAAAGGCTGATAAAACATTTACAATGGTTGTTTTACTTTCAATATTTATTGGGGGATTTTTTTCGTTTTTCATTAAATTATTTAATTCCCATATTCTAACTTTTTTAGGAGCAGGAAGTCAGGTTTTTTTATATGCCCAGGAATATTTGAATGTACTGGTTTATGGAATGCCGTTTTTGATTTTTTTTATTGCAATTAATAATATTGCCAGAGGTGAGGGTAATCCAAAAGTTGCATTGAATACAATGATTATTGCGGCCTCTGTTAATATATTTCTTGATTACTTTTTCATTTTTTATCTAAAATATGGAATGCGTGGAGCAGCTCTGGCCTCGGTTATTGCTCAGATTATATGTTCTGCTTATCTGGTTGGATATTTTTTATCAAAAAAATCAAGTTTAAATTTTAAATTGTGTGGTTTTTTTATTTGCTCAAATATTATGAAAAAAATTATAAATGTGGGATTTGCCAGTTTTTTAAGACAGGTTGGCGCTGGTATTGTAATTTTAATTAGTAATAGAATTTTTGCCGGATATGGAAGTGATTTATCAATAGCTCTTTTTGGTATTTTTAACAGATTATTAATGTTTGTATCTATGCCGGTTTTCGGGGTGTTACAGGGTGTTAATCCAATTGTAGGCTATAATTATGGGGCTGAAAAAATTATCCGGGTTAAAAAAGCAGTTTTATATTCTATTTTGATAAGTACTTTGTTTGTTACTTTTGCAACAGTCTTAATTTTCATTTTTCCTGAAAATATTTTAAGAGTTTTTTCAGAAGACGAACTTTTAATTGAAAAAGGTAAGAATTACCTGAAAATATTTTTTGCAATGCTTCCCCTTATTGGGGTTCAGATTATTGGAGCGGGTATTTTTCAGGCCCTGGGCAAGGCAAAAATTTCAATTTTTTTAAATTCATTAAGGCAGATTTTTGTTATTATTCCGTTAATTTATATTTTTTCTATTTTATTTGGTCAAAATGGAGTCTGGATTGCATTTCCTTTTGCTGAATTTATAGTTTTTATTATTACATTATTCTTTTTATTTTTTAGAATTTTTAAGGCAGAATATACTCAACTGTAGGGTATTTTAATCATTTTTTTTACCCAGAACCTTATTTAATTGAATTCGCTTTTATGTGGTGATATAATTTTTATATGAATATTAAATCTGACTTCAGGGATATATCTATAATCTGTGGTATTACTGAAAAATGCAATTTAGATTGTGTTTACTGTGTTCAGCATGAGGAAATATACGGGGAAACAAATAAGATTTCTGAGTTTAAAAATAAAGAAATAGCCAGTTTAAATTTTCATAATTTTAAATTGATATATGATAATTTAGATGGATATTTCGATTCTTTACAACTATCAGGTGTTGGCGAGCCTCTGTTGAACAGCGATTTTATACATATTTTCGACTATTCTCTTGACAATAACGATAAAAAGTTCGACAAGTTTTATCTTTTTACTAACGCCACACTACTGGACGAAAATACTTGTGGGCATATAATAGAAATTGTAAAAAAAACAAAACAGAAAGTTTGTGTTGTTTTTTCTGTTGGCACAAACTCAAATATAAATTATAAAAAACTTAAGAAAAAACCATATTTTTTTGAGGTGATTTCAAATATAGAAAATTTTATAAAAAAAATAGATGAAAACAATCTCTGGGATAGTTTATTCTGTACAGTTCAATTTATTGTTTTTGAAGAAAACTGTAAGGAAATTCCATCTTTTATAAATTACTGGGAGTGCTTTTATAAACAGTTTAAAAAAAACTGGATAATTGAAGGAAATGCCGGTGATGAATTATCAGAAGAAACTCCCCTTGGAATCGACATTATAGAGGCCCATACATTAAATCAAAAAAAAAGCTGTGCCCTTTATTTAGAAAATATAAAAAAACAAAAATTAAAAAATACTGGTAAATCAATCGAGAATTTAATTCATAAAATGAGTCTTTATTTACAAAGTAATAAAAATAGAAAACCATGTGGTGAGCTCTGGAAGATGCCTTATATTACTTCAAAGGGTTTACTTACTGTATGTTGTAGAGATTATTATGAGGATGGAGTTTATGGAGATTTAAAAAAAGATAAATTCAGCAGTATTTTTTATGGAAAAAATGCTATTAAATTTAAATTATCCCATATTACCGGAGATTTTAATAATCCTTCAATATGCCGGGATTGTAATGATTTTATGCTTGATTCTGTTTCTGATGATGATGTTTTTAATTTTTTAAAGCAGACTGAGTATGAAAAGTATTATAAAATTTATCAAAATGTAAAAAATAGAGAATACAAAGTTGATTTCAGGTATATTGAAGCTGAAAATCAAAAAGTATTAAAAACTTTTTTAAATAATTATCAAGTTGAAACTTTATGTGCATATGAGGGTAAAGTCAAAGATATAAATAATGAATTAATCTTGTTATTTCCAGAATTAAAAAGTAGAGAAATTAAATCTGAAAATGATTTTGAGCCCTGTATGTACATGTTTGAGTATATTTATTTTAAAAATGACGGAATTTATACCGGATGTGAGCGGGTGAAATTAAACTACAAGGATTATGAAAAGCTTAAAGCTGAGGTTTTATCTGGTGATTATTCCTCGGTTCCAGCTGAGTGTTTTGGTTGTAGGCAGAGAAAAAGAATCAGTATTGAATTTGCCGGCAGGAATTCCACGCTTTTAAATAAATTTAACCAGGATTTTACTCTGTCAGAAAAAGAGATTGTTGATAATCTTCCTGATTTTAATAAAATCGAACTTACGGAAAAATTTTTAAAAACTGAGGCTTCCACTTATAGATTGGCCTGGGAGCGTTTTATTTTAAAATATGATAAAAATAATGATAAATTAGAGAAAGTAGCCTTTTATCTTGAAAACTGTAAAGACCCGTATTTATACAGTCTGCTTATTAAAGGGTTTAAATGGAATAAGAATTATAAAAAAGCTGAATTCTTTACAAAAAAACTTAAAAGTAATACCAGATAGAGTTATATTCTTTTAAATTTTCTCCATCCTTGTAAAGTCTTTTAATATAGTCGTAAATAGAAACATCTTTATAAATATAATATCCAATTACACCCAGTTTAGATTCCCAGGGCAAAAATCTATAAACTCTTTTTCCATCTGGTAAAATTGCAATAACCTCATGATTTTGAAATGTGGCCCTTAAATGGGATTTACCAAGTTTTGGAACATTAAAAACAGGTTCATCTGTTCTTACAATTCCGGGTAGTAGTCTGGCCTCTTCTTTACGTTCCTGCTCAATTCTTGCAATAGGAACTCTGAAATCATCAGTTTCTTTTTTGCCTTTTGTATTAAAAGAATAATAGGGATCAATTCCGGCCATTTTAAGTGTTTTCCTAAGCATTGAAGTTTCAAATTTAAAGCTGTTATAATAGGTAAAAACTTGTTGATTATAAATATTAATTCCAGCATTTTTAATTTTTTTAACAGCTTTTATAACATCCGGTGTTATTTCAGTTGGATGTTGAAAATGTGTCATAAATGCAATATCCAGTTCAGGTAAATTGTAATGTTTTTTAAAAACCTTAATTAAATTATCTGTAATTCTCTGAGGGACGCTGGCCAATGTTCTAGAGCCGATTCTTATTCGCTCGATATGGTTAATTTGAGAAACTTTTGATAATATATCATCAATTAAATCATCGTTCAGAGTCAGAGGGTCTCCGCCTGTTATAAGCACTTCGTTAATATATTTATTATTTTTAATCCATTCAACCGCCTTATTTATCTTTTTAATAGAGGTGAAACTTTCATCCATATCTTTAATTTCCCAGTTTCTCTGACAGTAAACACAGATTTGAGGGCATGTATCATATGGTTTAAATATTAAAATTTTTGCATATCTTCTTGTAATAAGTTCAACAGGACTTGTTAACTTTTCTCCCATAAAATCCATATCTTCTTTGTTTTTTGAATTTTCTATAAAATTATTAATATAATTTAGAGAAGGAATTACCTGGGCACGGACGGAGCGGTCAGAAAAATCACGCTCATCAGGATTAAAAAGTGATAAATAATATGGTGTTATTTGAAATGGAATTTTATGTTTATTTGCCATTTGAACACTTTTTAATTCGTTATCGTCAAGATTGACAAGGGATTTTAAAACATCCGCGTCTTTAATTATATTTTCAAACTGCCACTTATAGTTTTTCCAGTCTTTTTCGGTTGCGTTAAAATATTTTAAAATTTTATTTTTCATCTTTTTCTGTCTTTTTATAAGATGTTTATCCAGACCTGTTTGGTATTTCTGGAAATAACTGTCCATATATTCTGAATAGGCATCAAGCCTTTCAAGTTCAACATAATTTTCATCCTTAACTTTTGGAATATAGATTTTATATCCTAAACCTGTAGAGCATCTCAGTCCTCTGAAAAGAAAATAATATTCAGCAAGAAAGCCTTTTGAAACTTCTTTTACTTTTTTTTCAGGTTTTTTGGCTAAATCAATTAAAATTGGAAGTGTTGCAAAATTTGCCAGCTGTTCTTTTTTTTCGCGTATGGTATTTTTTATTATTCTTAAACACTGTCTGGCATTTTCTCTCTCAACAATATGATATTTTTTATATGGTGAATCTTTACTTGCGTTAAAGAGGGAACGGTCTAAAAAATTAAAAAAAGTAAAAAGTTCGTCTCTTGTTTTTTCAATTGCCCTTGATTTATTTAAAATATTAAAAAATTCAGGATTTTCTTTCCAGAGCCTTGTTAAAATTTCATCTTTAGATAGTTTAATAAAATTATTCATTTAATTTCCCCATTTCTTATTAATATGCTTTGTCTTTTTTCAATGAAAAAATTATATTTTGATTATAAAAATTTTACCACACGACAGGTTTTTTATCAAATTTTTATTAATGATGCACTCACAACACTTTTCTGCACCTTTCTGCTCTCATTGCTTTTTCACTTCTTGCTTCTCACCTCTCACAGCTCTCATCGGCTCCTATCGGCTTAAAATTATAACCCAAGTAACCCAACAAACTCACAACTCAAATAACTCATTTGCATTTGACAACCCTGCCTGATTATTATAAAATAAATAACAATAGCTGATAAAACATGTCAAAGTATTAATTCATAG
>JBNJGP010000039.1:8200-26237 GCA_051747805.1 Candidatus Muiribacteriota bacterium | reverse complement strand
TTTGTGCTTATATCAGGAGAACCTGATAAATGCACTTTTATATCTTTTGTTTTATCCCCGGATGATCCAGGACCACCTATAGCATGTAACCGAAAGGATATTGTTTCATTATCCGCCGGATCATAATTTTGCCATATAGGATCAGGTGAAACACCGCTATCTATTATAAAGTCCCACTCTGTATGATATTCATTATCACCAAATACCGGGATTTCCTGATCCCCATAAAAAAGCTGATAACTTACAACTTCAGGATCACCTTCCCAGCGTAGATAAGGGACAATTCTGGGTAAATCTTCGGGTGCCGACAAGTTTCCATCAACTTCATATCCTTCCAGTGTATGCCCTTCTGTAGTAGAATGTTTTTCATACATAAGTTCCATTTTATCTGTTGGGTCTTCATCCTGCCAGTCCCGCTTTTTATCATAATCATAATAGGCTATTTTTATATCCTCTAAATTATAAAATGACCCATTTAACACCCATTTCATAGCTTTTTTTAAAATTTCACCCCTGGTTACTTTATGCCCGAATATTTCATGTGTATCTTCATAAAATGTTTCGTCAAATTCATTAAGCTTCCATTTATAATTTAAAAATACTCTACGGCTTGATGGTCTTCCGTCACTATCTAATTGATCAGAATCAAGCGAACTTAAAGTTGTTGTCTGCAATACACCAACTGTTGAATGAATATTTGTTGTTGCCCCCATGGGCGAAGCACTTGAAATATAACGGCCTGAATATTCAGGGTCCCACACTGCGTCTGTATTTATCCCCGCGCTTATTGGATGATAATCTTTATATTTCATTTCACCTGGATTTGAATCAGTTGTTGGTGCTGTTGTTATACCAAGTTCATTTAATAGTTTTGTCTTATATCCTATACTACTGTGTATTCCAGGTCTGTCTTTGGCCATTATTGAATTTGAATAATTATTTCCTATTTGCTTTAAAAATTCTTTTGATAATTTTCTTGTTGAGCTGAAAAATAATGCGTCAAAATTTTCATCATTAATTAATTTATAATCCTCTTTTGTTAAGTACGTTAAATCATCAAGTTCATAATTTTCAAGCTCCTCCTGATAATCCTGTATAAATATCGGAAGCAGTATATCATCAATAATCGGCTTAGGATGAGGAAGCGGTAAAATTGGTGTGCCGTCTGATTCTTCCTGATAATCCTCTATCAGCACTACTGTTAAATTATCGTCGATTAAAAAATGATTGCTCTTTAATAACCGGGCAAACAAAAGCATATCTTTGTAGGTACTTCCAGGAGCCGGTGTATCGTGATTAATAACTACTCCCACAACATTATCTGTTGCCAGCCATACTGGTTTGGACTCGCTCCAGTCTGTATATTCTTGATAAGATACCTCTCCACTGGAATTTGTTTCAGCATATCCGGCTCTTGCCTGAAAATAATATATTCCTGGAGTTGTGATATTTATAACACTTCCAGGTATGATGTTTGAGTTATGAGTTGTCATTCCCTCTACATTGCTTCCATCGGGGTTTCTTGAATATCTTATCTGATAACGGTTTGCTCCTGTTTTTTCTTCTACCAAAAAATTATCCGTTATTGTTCCAGTAACTCCATATTCTGTTTCTATATGCTTATAATCAAGTTTATTGACCAAAATTTGAGGTGGCGAATGAACTTTAAAGCACGAAAGGCGATTATCACCTATCACGTTTCCAGGGTCATTTAATCTGGGATTCCCCTCATACGGTGAATTATTTACCGCTTCAACCTTTATATAATATTCCCCAGGATCTACGTTACTAAAATGCGAACTGTGTAAAACCTGCTCGGTATCCCCACCTAATGAATAAACAAAGTTATCTACTAAAACATCTGAGGTATTATATAAATAAACATTATATCTATGGACTTTAGCTGAATTTGACTGATTATTTTCCCATGTAAAATTAACCATCCCATCAAATTCATATGATTTACTCCCCACAACCGATGGGGCTGAAATAGATGTTATTGAAAACTCCAGTGGTGGCTGTGGTGCGTCCGGCATAGGCATAATTATTGGAAAACTGTTTCTAACTTTAGCATATTGCGGATCTGAAGAAGTATGATATTCAGTTTTTACTGTCTCTGGTAACGGGTGCTGTATTTCTGGATTAATTTTTCCTGTAATGGGGACTGAAATGTCTATTCTATCATTCCAGTCTGCAACTATGTGTTCATGGTCTTTTTCGCTTTCTTGATTTGAATAACTTAAACCATTATGGTTTATATAAAAATCCCCCTCATAATTTGAATCACCAGTTTTAACAAGCTCAAAATACCCATGATAATCTGCTTCTTCAAGAGGGCTTACAATTTTATCCGGCTCTATTGATGATGGATATTGATATGTTCTGTCCATATCGGCAGTAAACGATGTTCTATTCGTGTCTATCTTCGAGGTGTAATCACCGAAATCTACATCTAAATCCCCGCTGTAGCGCGACATTTCAATTTTAACCTGCTTGTCTATTGAAATATAATTTTCTGACACTATTCTGTTTAAATTATAAACTTCTTCTGCCTCATATTCCTTAACCACAAACGAGGGACGCTTTGTTATATCTACATTATAGCTTAAGGCCAGCGGATCTGAAGAATCTGAACTATTGTAATAGTTACCATATGCACTGTAGTTTTGATATAGCTCATCAGAAAAATAATCATTTAGATTGTTATTTGTTATGTTTATATTATTTAAGCTGTTTAATACAAATTGAAATGGTGATGTATTCTCTACATGATTAAAATCAAAATTAAAATTTTTTATTCCACTTAAATATGCCACTTTTGTACTTGCAGAACCTGAATTTAAAAACATATTATTATAAAACATCACTGTATCAAAAAATGTCGATTCTGTTCCCGAACTTCCAAAGTTAAAATATGAGTTCAGGTTGGTGTTTCCTGTTACAAAAAGATTTTCACCGGCCTTAACTCCAATATCAAATCCATTTTTTTGGTCACGGCTTTCAAGTTTTATATAATCACTATAATCTGATATATTATTATCTATATATAATTTATTCCCAATAAAATCAAAGACTATAGGCTGGGATAGTTGACTGTATTTTATATCTGCAATACTTCTTTGAGTATATTCAGGCTCGGTTTCGTCCCCGAATACAGAGTTTTTTATATTTACACTGTGGGATACTTTTTCAGCCGTTATTATATTTGCAGAGTTTAAAAATCTACTTTCCTCAATCAGTATTTCCCCACCGGTCTCTCTTGTTTTTATGCCGGGGAAGTTATAAAAATTTGAATTTTTAATTTCAATATCCCCTGAAAAAGTATTATTTTCAACTTCACCATAAGATATTGAAAATTCTGCCTCATAATTTAAGGGTTCCTGTTTCAGCCCATTTTCAAAGAAGTCGTTTGTGTACTGGCCAAAGTCTGATTTATCAAAAATTAAAAGAGCATTATTTGTTAAATTTCTGAAATTAAAATACTCCCCGTCCAAAACAGCATAATGGGTATTATTTATATTAATTTCCTTTTTAATGCCATCACTAATTATTCCCGATGATGCGCTTTCAAGGTTTGCAACTCTAGAGTTTTCAAACTCAAGTTGAATATTATCCTCAAGCGAAACCCCCTCTAAAACTGTTTCTATTCGTGTTTTAGCATATTTTATATGCAGGTTATATGAACTTTGATTCTGAAGCTGCAGGCCGACTATTTCACCCGGCATATCTGAGTCGCTCCCACCCCAGTAATCAAAATCCCTGTAATCATCATACGGAGAGTTTAATTCTTTTATATGTGAAATTAAAACAGGGTTGTCATTTGTGTAAATACCCCCACCATCTGAGGTTATTCCTGAATCTGTTGCAAATAATATTCCCGGCTCTTTATCATCCTCAAGATTGAAGTTTATTGTGGCTCTAAGATCAATATCACCCAGTACTGCAAGCGGTGTATTTTCAAAATCATCTTCTTCTTCAATATATATATCACTTTCAACTGTTTTATAAAGCGACCATGGAAATATACTGGCCATTTGTGTGTTTATCTGCGAGTATACACCGTTTAAGGGTGGATTATTTGTTCCCAGATAATTATACTTCATGCTTATTTTATCATCTTCTTCGGGAATAGATATTCCATTATCGAAAAAAATTCCTTTTTTATTATCAAGGTCATTTATTAAAAATTTATTAAAAAACAGTTTTTCAATTTCATATTTATAATCTGTAATCCCTGAGTTAGCTAACGTAAAAAGTATTCCGTACCTGGAATCGTTTGTGTTTAAGTTAAATTCATTAAAAACAAGTTCTTCTACCTTTGAGCCATAATTACTACCATTAAACAATTTTATATAATTTATTCCATTGCTGAAATAACTTTCAACGGCGTTAATTTCCCCAAACACATTTATGCCATTCCAGAGTGAGGTGAATGTAAGATTTGTATTTTCAAAAAGTTCTTCTATTAAGTCATTTTCTTCCTGTTTTATTTTAACATTATCCATATTTAATTTGCCTCTGAAAGCGTTCAGACGCATAATATCAATATAAGGAAGTATATATTCGGAAAAGAAATTAAGCTCTAAATTCTGTAAGTTAATTCTGTTACCCGGCTGCACCCTTAAAAAGTGTCTTATAAAGAAATCTTTATTATCTATTGTTACATTTTTTTCTAAATCACCGTAAAATACAAAAGGTATTTTCTGTATAAGCGCTTCCTCGTCAGGCACCTCGTTTCCCCAGTAATTCCCACGGAAGTCAAGGTTAAATCCTTCTGGGTTGTTAATTTCCCCGGAAGAGTTAATAAAATAGTTCATAAATGCCCTGAAATTATCGGGTGTAAGCGTTCCCTGTGTATTAAAATTAAACAGACTCTGAGAGTTTATAAATTTATTATTCATAAAGAAAAATTTTCTATTTTCTTCATTGCTTCTTATCTTTACTAGATTTTTACCGTTTATGAAAGTGTTATTTTCTATCTGCCCCTCTGTATTTGATAACTCTATAACACCGTTATAACCACTGAATAAATTATTATGGGCTTCTGTGAACCCGGAATTATTAAAAAAAGCGTCCCCAGATGTATCACCACCATAAAAATGATTTGTATTCAGTAATACTCCATTACTTGTCTTTATATCTACACTTCTATTTTCAGCGTTTATAAAATAATTGTTTGTTAATGTTAATGGAAACGGCGAATTGCTCTGCATAATATCAAACTCATTTTCTTCAAAATAACATGCTTTTATTTCTATTGCCGCCCCTGTCTGACTTAAATTAACCCCCACAGTATTATTTATAAAAGATGTATTTTCAATTTCCGTTATTGAGCTTCCCTCTTTATCTATACCTGTCAATGCATAATTTATCTGTGTCCCATTTATTATAATGTTTGCATCTGGCTCTATATATATTCCCCTATAAAATCCTGTCTCCAGCTCATCCGTTTCTCCGCTTAAATACGCTCCGCTTGAATGATCATTTGAGCTGGTAATCAAACTGTTTATTGCTGTTAATGTGGCAGAAGCTGTTACGTTAATTTTTGAGTTAGATGTGAATTTTACATTTGTGCCCGGCATTATTACAAGTGAGGCACCGTTTGTTATTTGCAAATTTCCATTTACAACATACTGTTTATCTGGATACCATATTGTGTTTTCATTAATTTTATTATCAAAAATATCATCTGTATATATAATTTCTCTATTTACAATATGAGGAATAACGTTTGTGCCGTGTCTTGTCTCCCAGTTTGACGCGGTTGCATAAATAACTGTCGGCGGTACATTTCTTTTGTCTTTTTCAACAGTTAATTTTACTATCTTTTTTTTAAGCGGCTCTGTTATTGAATATAATCCTTTGTCTGTTGCCGCGAATATTGTATTATTGTCCGTGCTCACCTCTAAATCCTGTATATTTGCATTATTAGGAATTTTTAATGCTTTTCTTTCTACAAAACGCTCGTTTTCTATATCATATGTATAAAAGTTATTATAACTTGCTATATATAAAAATCTGTTATCCCAGGATAATGCTGCTTTTGTTGGATTATTTACAGGTGTGTCTATTGTCTTTATATATTTGAAATCTTCTTTTGGATTAAAGTTTATTTCCAGGTTATCCATTACAAACTCTGCTTTAGAGGAATTATCTGTATCTGTAAACTTAAACCCAACTGTCAGCATATTTGTTGGAGGCAGATTTGTTATATCACGATTAAAATTATTTATTGTACTGGACTCTCCTATACTTGCTGTAAACGCTGCCTCTGCGAGCGAATCCTCATGTTTATCAAAATATTCCTGCTCTGCAGCAAACGGCAGTACAAATATCTCTAAATCATTTCCTGTAAACGAATATTCTAAATCTACCTGCATCTCACGAAGATATTTTGGAATTGGAAAAACAAATGTTTTATATAATATTACTGTTCCTGTATTAGTATCATCTGAATCATCTATTACTGAACCAGTATCTAATACAAGCTCACTCCCGGTTCCATAGAAGTTAAATCCCTTATCCATACCAAAACTTGTTAAATTATATCCGGATATAAAGGAAAAATCATCTCCAAAACCATCCTGATATTCATATACATCAATTGCTCCATCACTTCTTATGCCGTATATCATATCTTCTTTATCAATATTTACAAGCATTTCGTATGAGTTGTTTGAGCTCAAGGTTTCTTTAATATTATTTCTTGACCTTGTCATTTGAGAGTTTCCATAGGAAATTAATGTGTTTCCGCTTGAGGACTGGTCAAATACTTCTAATTCTTTTTCTACCTCTCCAACATCACCATTAAAAGTATCCAGAAAATATATTCTATTTGTTGTTGGCGCAGACATGTATAGAGTTTTTCCGTCTTTTGCTATTTGTATTTCTTCAATATTTGAAAAAATATTAAACCCGGTTTCATCTGAAAGTTCCCTGTTAACCGAGCGCACAACCACTCCATCTGTAAAGTATATCCGGCTGTTATCTACTGTAAAATCTTTTATTCCCTCACGCGGGAAAAACCCCTCTTGTGTGTAGTCTTCTCTATCCAGTTTATATATTCCGCCATCTGTTAATATAAATATATCCTCATAATCTACAATTAATTTCAGATTTGATATATCTTCCGGGGTTGTCCATACGTCATTCTGTAAATTGCTGGTGTTAAAGTCTTTAGAGTGAAGGGATTCTTTTTCAAGCATAATTACTCTGGAGTGTTTCTCATCTAAAAATAAATCCATCAGTGCAGCCGAAGGGTCGAGATTCGTGGCATTACCAAAATTGATTCGACCGTTTCTGCTTCGCATTATACCGGCGGAATCTGCGTTTTCCCCGCCTGCGTAAAATTCACCCTCGGGATATGAATAAACAAGAGCATTTATGTATTGATTATTTTCGCCACCTGAAAATCCCCAGCTTTCTTCGTTAAAATCATAATATCTTATATTTTCGCCTTCAACTGTAAAATATACAATATTGTTGAAAATATCATAAAACGATGATGTTATATTTATTGTATCCTCTGTTCCAATAGACCTGTTGGTTATTGTATTTGAAAAATCTGTGTTTTCTACAATTGCTATTGAGCTACCATGCCCTATAAATGTTTTACCATGAGAGGATTCAAGAAAATGTACATTATCAAAATTCCCGACCTCTTCTTCGTTAATAAATATACCCTTATCTGAAAAAAGTGATACCTGTCCTTCTATTACTTCCACGCCACTTATCTGGCCAAAATCCATTCCGCCAAATACATTTGAAAAAGAAAATTCTCCCTTTTCATAGGTATATACTTCGATTTTATCATTATAGGCTAAATAAAGCTGTCGTGAGTCAGGGGCTATTTCTAAATCCCGGGGATTTTCCTCAAGATTATACTCTGCCTCTATTTCATTTGAAAATGGGTTGCCTACAAATAATCTTTCATTACCCGCATCTATGCCAAAAAGCCTATTACCATCACGGGAAATTTTTAATCTGGAAACATTCTGCGGGAAAAGTGTCAGGTTTTCTTCAATAAACTCCAGGCCGTCCTCAGACTTTAAAGGGTCTCCATGCTCATTGAATATATCTACTTTTCTGCTGTATTCTTCATATTGGGTTAATATATTGCCGTAGGCATCCTGAATTTCACCAAAATCTTCTTTATATCCTAAATAATCATCAACATCATTAAAATCTGCCCTGTCTGTTTCGCCCGCCTCAAGACCAATGTTTCCATAATAAACTGGGTCTTCATAATGCTTGTTCATTATTTCCTGCATAAGCTCTTCTGCAAGCACGTCCATGTTAAAATCCTCTTCAACACTTTCTGTACTGCGAAGACTAACCATAAAAGCGGTCATCAGCGGACCTATTACTATAGTTAATAGCACCATGGTTATTACTATTTCAGCGATTGTAAACCCTTTTTTATTCATTGAAACCCCCGCTTTAATCACAAAAACCACGTATTAATACTTAATATTTTTACTTATTGTTTCAAAGATGATTATAAAAAAATTTGTTAGTCTGGTTTTATGCTAGCTCCCGGCATTACTGGTATTCCAAAAAGAGTTCCTTCAAGAATATCTCTTATCCGCCATCTGTTTTCATCATTTTTTTCAAACTGAAAAAGAGTAAAACCTTCCTCTTTCTTTGTTTTGCCACTATCTGTAACAGTTACATCAGTTTCCCAGTCCACGGCTACTTCAATTCCACGTCCAAAAGGTAAAATACTTCTAATATCATATCTAATATAAAAATAATCATAATAATAAAAATAATCTATGATATTCTGGGTAAATCCTCCGAGATCGCCTAAATAATCACTTTCGTTAAAGTATGACATAACGCCGCCGTACTGTTCACGTTCGATAAAGTTAACAAAATCAGACATATATCTTTTTATCTGCTGCTGGTCTGTTTCATTAATAAAATTAATTTCAACATTTATAAAATTCTGCCCGGAAACTCCACCGCTTGCATCCCGGCCTACAACTCTTAAAACATATTTATCACGGGGTTGGGGTGTATGCTCATACCGGAAGGGAGAAACGCCCTCAGCTTCATTATAGGTTTCACCCCCATCAAGGGAAATCCTTATGGTTTCAATGTCCTGGGCCTGGGTATCGTCTATTTCACCAGTGATAATCATTTTATTTCTGATTAAATCATCACGGTTAATGTATAGAACCTGTTTTTCTTCTACGTCAATATTACAGATTTTAAAATTTTTAAATCTCATAAAAAAAGAGCGAGATTTTTCAATCTGTTCTCTTCGTCTTTCAACTAATCTTTCGGGCGGTTTCAAATCAGCCTTGGATAATACTGATGTTTTTTGAGCCGACGATGGTTCAGGTTCTATTGGTCCTTTTTCATAGGTGATAATTGTCTGATAATCTGATAAAACACGAGTTCTTCCATCGGGTCCCTCTGCCCAGAACTCGCCACCATGGGAAACAGCCCATATCATATTTGAAGAGGCTGTTATGGTGAACTCACCGTCTTCAAACTCAAAATGACTTTCTAAAAAATTAAATTTTGTTGATGTTCTTAAGTTGGTTGCTTTTAATGTTGCAAGACCATTTATATTGTAATTATCTCTTGCTGTTCTATAAATAAGAGTTTCTGAGTCCAGCCTTAAAATGGAATCATCTCTAAGGCGTAAAGTAACATTTGCTTTGGCTAGTGTCCGTATTCTATCCCCTATATTTATTTTATCGCCTGCCGAGGCATTAATCCATTTGTTAGAACGTCTTCTGTTTATTTGTACTGTGCCTTTTTCTTCTACGACTTTTACAGAAGACAAAACAGGTATTGAGATAGTTATTAATATCATTATTAGAAGTTTTTTCATCGTCCCTCCGTGTATTAAAAACACAATTTAAAGTTATATTATTATACAATATTAAATTTGTTTTGTAAAAAAAGAGAAAATCTTTATAAATTTTAATCTTCAGCTTTTATCTGCACCTTTTTGCTCTCATTGCTTTTTACTTCTTACTTCTCACTTCTCACCTCTCACGGCTCTTCTCGGCTCCTATCGTCTCACCTCTCACGGCTCTCAATATTGTTTAAATTCCCTTTTAATCGGTTTGTATAAAAAATCTGCAAGTAGTTTGTTTCCCTCAGTATTAAGATGTCTGTCCGGCAGAAAAAAATTATCCTGCTTTAGACGATTTTGGCGACAATGTGATTTAAAGAGAAAAAAATTATCTATAAAAATTACATTTTTATCCCTTGCTGCTTCCCTTACAACTGGAAGCTCTAATTCAAAATAGTTCATTATTACCGGAATGGCTCCATACAGTCTTACTATTTGAATTATTTTTTCAATATCATTTTTAAGCCATTTTGTTATTCTATTATCAAGTTCTTTTTTATCATCAATTATATCACCTGTTATTTCAGCATAAATATCAAATTTTTGTACAGAAACAGCATTGTCAATTAATATATTTTCAACTCTGTTTTTACCCTTATTATCTGCCCTTTTATAATATTCATATAAATAATCTACACCTTTTTCTAACTCCTGTTTTAAAAAGCAAATTCTTGCTTTAACGGGATAAAGAGCGTATTTCCCACTATTTCCCAGAGACTTCTCAAGCTCTGACAGTTTTTGATGAGCCTCTTGAAGTTGCCAGTTTGTTATTTTATTTTCAACCTGAGTAATATCTTTTTTAAGCTTATCTTTAGTGCTTTTTTCTATAAGTTTAAAATCAACTTTTAATTGTTCGCCTTCATTTTCTTTTTCTGAAGCATTAGATAATATGTTTTTTAAAAACCTGACAGTTCTTAAATTGTTAAGAAAAATAAAGATTTTTTCCTTTATTTTATCTCCCTTTAAACCAGTGAAATTTTTATAATTATTCATACCAGCCTTTATTATAACAAAATGCGGTGAATATTTTTTTAGATTATTTTCCAGATTATTTATTATATGATGAGTGTTAGTACCTGGCGCCCCTTTATTTATTACACGAAACTCTTTTTTTGAAAAAAAATTATTAAGTTTATTTTCAAGATAAAACTGAAAAGTTTCTTCCCTCGGGAGGTCAACTCCATAAACAAAAGAATCACCAAGTGTTAAAATATTTATTGTTTCTTCTTTTATTTCAATTTTGTTCTGACGTTCTCCGCCGGCAAACCGTGCAAAAGTAAAAAGAAATATTTCAAAAAAAACAAAAGTTATTATTAATATAAAAAATAGTTTAAAAAATTTATTTTTTTTCACTCGTTAATAATAATTCTGTCGTAAGTTTTAGGTTCAACTCTAACTTTCTGGCTGATATATCGTGCCACAACATCTTTTAACTCCTCAACCGGGCCGTCGAGTTCTATAATTTCAAATTCTCCAAAATCATAGCCATCGCCTCCATAAAGTATATAATCATTTAAGGCAAGAGTATATTCTTTTTCAGGCGAAATCAAAGCACCCGAACTTTCATATAAATCCACTTTTTCTGCCCCAAGATTATATTCTACTTTTATGCCAGATACCTGAAGAAAACCACCAGAAAGTGCAGGATCAAGTAAGGCTTGCATGGAATTTTCGAATACCTGCTGTAAATAATTACCTTTAATTCTAATTGCTATGCAATCATTACTGAATGGTAAAACACTTTCAATATCTGCATATGAAATAGGTCCGGCACTTACAGAAGCTCTTATTCCGCCGGCATTCATAATTGCAATGTCAGTTTGCAGTTCATCTTTTAAAGCATCTGTAATTAAATTCCCTAAAGCATTTTCATTTCCCCGAACATGCCCTCTTGAAGCACCAAATTCACTTACAGCCTCTCCTATAATATCTTCAGACATTTCAATTACTTTCTGCTTTGCCTCAGTTGTTATTTTATCTATTTCTGCAACACTTCCCCATATTTCTTTAGGTTCCATCATAGAGCTTCTAAAATACTTCAGATTATAGTTTTCCTCGCTATCTTTTTCATAGGCTGCTCTTAAATATCCTAGTCTTTCGCCATAAGAACCGGCCTGAGTTACTATTGTATTGTTAATAACTGGCGGAACTTTTACCAGAGTATGCGTATGCCCCCCAATTATAATATCAAGTTCCGGAAGCTGTCTGGCAAGCTCTTTGTCGTTTTCAAAACCACAATGAGATAACATAACAAAAATATCAGCTTTATCTGAATTTTGACTGATAACTCTTCTTGCCTCTTCAACAGGTTGGGTAACATTTACTCCAATATCCTCAAGGCCAGGTGTGTATCTTTCAATATCAGGTGTTGTTATTCCAAATATAAGAACTCTTAAATCCCCAGATTCTCTGATTATATATGGTTGATAAAAATGCTCTTCATTTTGATAAACATTTGCAGTTATCATTTTATCTGATATAGGTTCCAATACATCTAACATATAATTAAACCCATAATCAAGCTCATGATTTCCAACTACTAATGCAGAAAAAGGAACATGTTTGTATATATCTAAAACAGTCTGCCCCTTGTCAAAATTGGCATATAAATATCCAGATATAAAATCACCAGCATCAAGAATTATTGTATCAGGATGTAATGATTTTATATTGTTCATTTTAGCAGCTATAGGAGAAATTCCACCACTTTGATGTCCTTCAGAATCAGCCTTTTGAAGTAAATGTCCGTGAAGGTCATTAATGTGTAAAATCCGGATAAACTCGGACGAATATACATTTACAATAAGTAGTAAAGTAACTAATAAAAATGTCAGTTTTTTCATATAATACTCCTTTTAATTTTAATTAATCAAGTTCTTCTGAAACTGTCTTGAATAAAAAGTCAGCCAGAAGCTCATTCCCCCTGGCATTAAGATGCCTATCAGGAAGGAAAAAAATCTCCGGGTCAACATTATTTTCATTACAGTATAACTCAAACATAGTATAAATATCAACAAAAAAAGCACCTTCCTTCAAGGCTACTTCTTTTAAAAATGGAAATTCTCTCTCAAAGTAATTCATGAAAATAACATCTGTATTATGTTTTTCACAAAGTTTAATAATTTCTTTAATATCTTTTTCAATCCAGTCTATAACCCTGCTATAGAAATTTTTGGGGCTTTCAAGCTCAACTCCGGTAATTTGGCTGTATATATCATATCTTTGAACAGATACAGCGTATGCCTTCAGGGTTTCTTTTATTTTCTGCTGTTTACTTTTATCCACCGCATTATAATAATCAAATAAGTAATCTATACCATCTTTTATGTTGAAATCCAGAAAATAAATTTGTGTTAAAAGAGGATATACAGCATATTTTTCTTCCTTTCTTAAATGATTTTTTAACTTGTATGTCAGCTTAAAAGCTCTATCAAGCTCCCACTGAGTCATCTTTGTTTTAATTATATTAATAAGATATTTTAACTTTTCCCTGTTTTCGGGAATATTTATAAATAATAAATCATCTTTAAAATTTTCTTCTATATTAAAATTTTGCAAATAATGATCAAATGCCAGAAAAAGTTCGCCTTTTTTTAAATCATCAAATTTCTGATAAAATTTTTTAAAATATCTATTAAAAAGTTTTTTTTCATCAAGAAGTTCTAAATCCTGAAGAATAAAAAGAACGTGATTAAAATATGAATCAGAATAATTTTTTCTTTCATCAAATAAATACTGATTTTTTCCAATACCCTGTTCAAATAATTTATCTAAATAAGGTTTTTCTTTTTTATCTGGAAAAAATTCTTTTAAAGTATAATACATGGTAAGCCAGACATCGCCGTTTTCAGGCATAAACTCCTTAGCCCTTTTATAATGAGTTATTACATTTTGATAGTTGTTTTTTACACCGTTTAACTCCATCAAAACAAGGTTTAAGTAACCCGGGCTTTCTAATTTTTTGCGCCCCTGACTTAAAACTTCAAGAGAAAGTTCAATATTTCCTATATCATCATAAAACACCCCAAGAAAAAGCCAGGAAAATTCATTATCAGGAAACATTTCCGTCCCAAGTTTAAACCACTTTTCAGCTCTCTCTATTTCGTTTGCAAATTGACATAAATAGGCTGTTCTCAAAATCAGAGAAAAATCCAGTTTCTCAAGATTCTGGAAATCCTCAAGAATTGTTTTGTAATTTTTATGAAAATCATAATCTTTTCTAAACTTGATAAAATTTTTCATTAAATGGACTTTGCTTGATTTAACCGGAGACTGCTTTAATATTTCAAGAGCTTCTTCTTCCCGGAAAACAAGAGTTTTCACAAGCGATAATAATAAAAATTCGTTCTCTTTTTTTAAATCCAGTTTCTGAAGTTCATTTTCAAGCTGAACAAAATTATACTGATTCAATAAGTTATTTATTTCTTCATTAATTATATATTTTTCATGTCGTAAATTAATTATGTCTGTTTTTTTATCCGCTGAATTATAATTTTTTAAAATTTCTTCCGGATTTGGCACTCCGCTTATATCTTTTTTTGAAATAAAATCATAGTCAAAGTCTAAAACAGGGCTTTCTTTTTTTTGTGAGGAAAAAAATGAATCAGAAAATAGATTTTTAATTAATCTAACAGTTCTTAAATTCAGAAAAAACAACTTTATTCTATCATAAAAGGATTCGGATTCTAATCCATCTAAATTAGCAAAATTATTAGTTCCAGATTTTATAAGCACTAAACTGGGATTATACTGTTTTAAATATTTTTCAATATTTTTTCTTATATAACGGGTATTTGAACCGGCTTTTCCTTTATTAACAAGCTGTATATTTTCATTTAACTGATTTTTAAGTTTTTTTTCTAAAAAATGCTGAAATGTTTCATTTTGCGAAAGATGCACTCCATATACAAATGAGTCCCCCATGGTGAGTATATTTTTTTTATCTTTTAAAATATCTTCATTTGTTTGTCTTTCTCCACCGGCTATTTTTGCAAATAAAAAAAGAAAGCTTTCAAAAAGCAGGAAAGATAAAAAAAGTATTATAATTATTTTAAGGGCGTTCTTTTTAAAACTCATCTAAATATTTTATAAAATTTAATAGAGTTTTTCCAGTTTTTGAATGAAGATTTACAGCAATTCTCAATGAAAATAGAGAAAATCCTTGATTTGATGGGGTCAGCGCCGACATCACTTTGCGAAAAAGCAAAGTGTGTAGGCCTGACCACTAAAGGATTTTCGGCTAAATTGAGAATTGGTGGAAGATTTATCTCATTCTTGTTAAAAATCTATATGAATGTTATAATAAATTGTTTTTAATAATAATTTTTGGGGGCGTCTATGCGTTGTAGTAAATGTAACAGTTTAATGCCGGGTGATGAAAAATTCTGCCCGGAATGCGGGGAACCTAACCCTGAAACTAAAAATAACCAAAAAGAAGAAAACTCTGGCTCTGTCTCTCAGGGTGAAGCCAACAATCAGACTCATATTTTTGAGCCAATTAAAGGAATGGGGGCTATTGACTTAATTAAAATGAGCTGGGAAGTTTTTGTTCAGAACGTAGGAATCTGGATTGGTATTATTATTTTAGGAATGGTTTTAAATGTGATACCAATTCTTGGACAGCTATTGTATGCTGTTATTATTCTTATGATTTTTCCTTTTGCATATTTATGTATTGTTAAAAGTCTGAAAAATAAAAAATCAAATTTCAATGATTTTTTTGATTCTTTTCAGAATATTCTGTCTTTTCTTGGTTTAATAATAATTGGTGGAATTGTTGCACTTATTTATGGCGGAATTAATGTTGGATTAATATTTTTATCTCCGGAAGCTATAAGACCTTTTATTGGAATAATTCTATTTTTATTTAACCTGATTTTCATGCTGATTATTTCCCCAATAGGGGCTTTTTCATTTTTGGGGATTTATGCCAAGAATTTAGGGGTTATTTCATCAATATCAGAGAGCATAAGTCTGCTTGTTAAAAATATCGCCCAGATTATTCCACCTGTGCTTCTTATGATGATACTTACAGCAATTTCAATGATTCCAATTGGACTTGGTCTTTTAATTACTGCGCCAATGTTTTATATTTTACTTGCTGAATTATATATTAAATTTAATGATGGGCTGAGAACTGACTTTTAAATTAAAAAAAATGGTGCCGGAGGACGGACTCGAACCGTCATGAACAAAATGTCCGGTGGATTTTGAATCCACTGCGTCTACCAGTTTCACCACTCCGGCATGATTTTTACATTTTAGTATAAAATGAGGCTTTATGTCAAGATTATTTATTTATTTATTTATTTTAGTTTTTTTTATTTCTGGTTGTACCGATAACTCCTCCCCTTCAATCGAAGAAGCTATATACAGTGAAGTTGATGATAAATATTTATCTGAAATTAAAGCCGAATCACCTGAAAAAGAAAATATTTCTCTAGAAGAATATTTATCTGACCCGTCCGTTGGCAATCCTGTTGAAATGTACTTTCAAAATAAAGAAAATGCCGCAAAAACTCAGGTTCAAAACGCATATGTTCAGGCAAGTATTACTCCAGGAGAGCGTTTTTATTATGAAACCCAGAGACTTGAGCAGGTAAGGCGTCATTTTATTGAAGGCAATTATGACAGAGCAATTTCTCATGCCGAGAATCTTTTAAATCAGAGCATTTCTCCTGTAACCCGTTCTGAAGTTTATTTTATTATGGGAGATATTCACGAAGAAAGAAATCAGTCCTCAAAAGCTTTAGATTATATTGACAGGGCATATGAAACCATGAAGGAAATTCCCGAAGAGAGACATATTATGGAGCAGGTCGAAAGCTATAAAGAACTTCTGGAAAACTTTGCGGAAATTAGCGATATTGACTTATCTGATTATGAAGATGATGATGATGATTATGAATAATACTAATTGAGGCTACCATCTTCCGCTTATTCCAAAAAACATTGGATTTCTTTCATAATTTGAATTCACAAGATTTTTATAATAATCTTTATAATCTCCCTCTACAAGCCAGCCTACCTCTACAGTTGAATTAAACTCCTGATCGTCAAGTTCTGCTATAAAACCTAACGTAACAGTATCCCCATTATATCCAACAGTTAATCCACCATTACCACCAAACTCAAATTTTGCTCCAGAAATAAAAAATACTTTATCAGGTCTCTTTTCCTGCAAATCATACCCACCCATTTTAGCTGTACCGCCAATTGGACCGCTTGAACCGCCAAAGTTAAATCCCATTCCAAAAAAAGCATTTTCAGCCCCAAACAATCCGTATATTGAAGAATAATTTCCAGAACCTGTGTCAACAATTACTCCGCCAGCCACGTGAATTTCATCATTCACACTCCAGCCGGATTTTGCAGAAACCACCATTCCCAGATTACTTAAAAGGCGTCCACTGTCCATAGTTTTTTCAAATCCAATTTCAAGATTCTTTGTTACCCCGACATTTGCCTTGAAACTGGAAATACCATAACTGGAGCTACCCCCGTAATTATAGGATTGATAATGAAATCCACCCTCAAAAGTTCCAGATGGTGTTGTATAAGGTGAGGGAACGTTTAAAAAACCTGTTGGTCCGGGAAGAGATACCTCTGCAAAAATATAATAATTAAAGAAAAAGATTGATATCAATATATATAATAAAATTTTTTTGTTTTTCATAAAATTCCTCCAAAATAGCACTTCATTTTAATTAATTAAAAACTTTATCTGAAGTATCACGTTGATTATCGGAAAATTTTAAAAAAGAATTAAAAAAAAGAGGACGAATATATCGCCCTCTTTTAAGCTAACAAAAATATTTTATCTTTTTTTAATTAAAAAATATCGGAAATATCATCCAGCACATTCCACCAGTAAACAGTATATTCATTTGTTTTGTGTTTCAAAATCATAAATGAAAAACCATCCTGGCCTTTAAGAGCCTGTTTATACATTAACCTGTCGATTGTGGAAAGTTCATGTTCTCTTTCCTTTGCTTTTTTGAGTACAGTCTGCCCTTCAGCCGAACGACTGTTAATTATCTGATCGCTACCAACATTATTGGTATCAACTTTTGCTCTTCTAATATATACATCCATAGCCGAATAATCATATGCTGGTTGTTGTGGCTCTGGTTCAGGTTCTGGTTCTGGGTCAGGTTCTGGTTCTGG
>JBNJGP010000039.1:0-8100 GCA_051747805.1 Candidatus Muiribacteriota bacterium | reverse complement strand
TCAGGTTCTGGTTCTGGGTCAGGTTCTGGTTCTGGTTCTGGGTCTGGCGCAGGCGGCGAATAAGGTACAGCATTTTTAACAGTGTTAATAGTATCTCTTAACATGGTTGTTAATTTTGCATAATCGCTTTTAGCCCTGCCAAAAACATTTCTGGAATTCATAAGACCATCTCTGCCCTCTTGAAGTGAATTATAGGAAGTTTCCATAAATTCATTTACTCTTACACGAAGTTCATATTTTCTATCAAAATTAAGAGCATCTGGATTAAACAGTTCAAGCTCTAAAGAATGTAATCTGTCGCTAAGGTTTGAAAGTTCATCAAGTGTATTACGCATATACTGAAGCATAATGTTTTTATCTTTTTCAAATTCTGAAAGTGTAAACCATTCTTTATGTATTAAACCGCCGATTTTATCAAAATCTTCTTTAATATTTGCATCTGTTCTACTAAGTTCATCAAGCAAAACACTAATTCTTTCCGGAACATTCCTTTCCCCTCTTCTAACTGAGGAAAACTCCATAGTTTCATTCAAAGATTCAGGAATAAAATAAACCTCACCATAAATAGTCACTGCCATCATAATGGCAATCATAATAAAAATATTCTTTTTCATTAAAAAATCCTCCTTTCAGATAATAACACATTTAATTATACTCATTTTTTTAAAAAAAATCAACGTAAAAAAAATCAGGGACATTTAAGTCCCTGATTAATAAATATCAGCAATTTTTTGCGGTATAATTTTTAATTAAGCCATCTAACAATATAATCATCATCAAACTCAAAAAAGTCATCATCAGCAGCTTCCATCTCGCTCAAATATGCATCAACGAACTTAGACGCTTCTTCATACATCTTGCTTGCTGCAAAATCAAAACCTGCAAGAGTTGCACCATAATCAATATTACCATTACTTGTTGTGTCAACAATCTGAGGTTCTCCATTCTCATCATTAACTGCATAAAGGGTAATATAGTATTTTGGCATAAACATCGATAAACCATTTACACTGTTTTTCCAGTCGCTTGAATCCCCCCAGCCATGACCATTAGCTACAATAAGAGCATCATGTGAATTTTTAATTCTATTATAAAGGTCGTCCTGACTCAAAAGTTTATTAAAATATTCATTATTCTGGGCATTATCAAGAAAATCTACTATATCAATAAAGCTGTTCACTTGAAATTTTCTAGTATCTGTTAACACTTTATGAAATTCTTTCATAAAAATTGTCCCAAATTCCGGGTCACTCTCTTTTAAACCTTCATAAGCGCTGTTGGCAGCGGCAAAAAATTCCCCCATATTTTCCCCGAAACTGATAAAATCATTGTTATCAAGCTTTATAGAGGATAAATGGGCACCATTTCTATACTGCTTTGTATATTCAGAAACCATATGGCGAGTCTGGTTTTCAGGTGTTCTTGAGGTAACATCTTTAAACATTTGGGCATAATCAAACCCTGGACCAGGAATAGTCTGTTCAGAACCAACCCCATAAGATACATCATGAACAGATAAATCAGTATAAACTTCAACCATACTCATAAGACATGCATCAAATGAAAGTATATCAAGGTTAATTGAAGGATTTTTATCCTGAATTTTAGAAACAAGACGCCCAAAAATTTTTCCAATAACTGCATTAAATGAGTTTTCCTGCTCATTACCCAAATTCATACTTGTATCACTGGAATAATCAGTATTAACTGCATGCACTCCAGCACCATGTGTTCCAATATCAAGATGGTACTGTTCTGCAGGATATTTATCTATAACTGAAAGAATAAATTTTTCAAGATTTTTTGCATCACCACCGTCAAATGTTCCACCCTGAAAACCCAGTTCTGTGGTAATTTCGCGGGAATTTATCTGATCCATATCAGAATCAGGTTCAATATAATAAATTGTCATTCCCTTATTTTCATCAGGTCTTAAAATAGGCTCTTCCATATCATCTGTGCCATACTCAAATTCGCCGCTCCATCTGTCATACAAAACAATCATATTAACATTATCTGGGTCGGCTGCTGCTTCAAGCCCGGTTACATTACCATAAAAAAGAGAAAACACCTCATTTTCATGAAGAATAGAGTCAAGGTCATTATCCCCACATATATATACCATAACTGTCCAGTCCTTCTGGGCCGCAAAAACAAATGATGATAATAAAAACATAAATAAAATTAAAATAGTAAATTTTTTCATAAAACCTCCCCCATTATATTTCTTTTTTAATATTCCTTATTTTAATTATACTCTATAAATTTTGAAAACGTAAGAAGTTTTTTCAGCAATTCTTAATGTGATTTATTTCCTAATGATTTTATGATTTTGATGTCACCCCGGTGATGTTTTGTGCCGGGGTCTAGCTTTTAAATGTGAGAGGATAATAAATTATCCGTAAGAGGAACTAAAGTTCCGTTAAGAGTCGCTTGCACTCCATGTAAAGAGCAAACTTCGTTTGCGTTTAATCAAAAATTAAAGATTATTTACAGAAAATAAAAAAAAAGACGGGAAAAATTCCCGCCTTTTTTTTAATTATTTAATTAAAATTCTATAAATCAAATATATCCTGAATATCCTCTACCACACCTACTATTTCATCTGCAGTATGCCACCAGCATATAGTATATTTATGTCTTTCATGTTTAATTATAATATAAGAATAACCTTTTTCACCTTTAATAGCCTGTCTGTATAACCATCTGTCAAGAGTTCCCATCTGATGAAGACTTTCTTCGGCTTTTTTAACAACAAGCTTACCCTCATAACTATTGGAGTTTACAACATCAAAATCATAGTTTTTAATTCTTTTTCTGAAAATCTGAACATCAATTTCATTATAGTTTATTGTATCAGACGGTTCCTCAGGTTCAGGTTCTGGTTCAGGTTCTGGTTCTGGCTCTGGTTGTTGAGGTTCAGGTTCTTCAGGTGGGTTTGAAGGATTATATGGTGTTGCGTTTAAAACTGTTTCTACAATTTCATTTAAATGTTTTTCAATATCACCATAAGCCCTCATGCCCTCGGCAAAACTCTCACGACTCTGATTTAAACCAGGACGACCATGCTCTAATGATTCATAGGCATTATTCATTGATTCAGTGGCTGTACTTATGCCTTCATAAGCCTCGTTAAAAGGTAAGGCTTCAGGATTAAAAAGTTCTACCTGTAATGCACCCAGCCTATCCTCAATATTAGAAAGATTATCAAGAGTTTCTCTGAACATCTCAAGCATAATATTTTTGTCTTTTTCAAACTCAGCCATAGTGAACCACTGAGTATATAGTAAATCCTCAATATCTGCCACCTTTTCACCAACAACCCGGTCTGTCTGCTCGATTTCATTCACAAGCGCTCTCAGTCTGTCGGGTACACTGCTTCTTGAACGGCGGGATTGATTAATAATTTCATCCTGACCCTCGGGTAGAAAATATATCTGACTGGCAAATGATGTAAATGCCAATGATATAACAATTAAAGTAATTAATGTCAGCTTTCTCATAAATACCTCCTTAAATTTTTAAAACTATTTATTGTTGCTTTGTTTTTAATTATATATGATTAGGCAGGTTTTTGTAAACGTGTTTTTTTTATATTTAAACATTAAGCGCCTTCTGGGTTTCAGGATCAAAATAAACAGCATTCTCTATTTCTAGATTAAATAAAGCTTTTTTTTCAAGCTCAACAGGAGAATGAGGATTTGTACGGCTTATTAAAGCAGCCCCCTCAATATCAAAATGCACTACAATCTCATTTCCCATTAATTCAATTAAAGATACAACACCTTCTACATTATTTGTTTCTTTTTCATCTTCAACAGGCTGAATATATTCAGGCCTGAGCCCAAGTTCTATTTCAGAGTTAATATAATCTTTTAAATTATCGGCTTTTTCAGCTGGAATCAAAATTTTATGATTATTCCACTCAAAAAAACAGGAAGAATCCTCGCATACAAGTTTACCTTTTAAAATATTCATAGAAGGAGAACCAATAAAAGTCGCAACAAATTTATTTGCAGGTTTTTCATAAATATTAAGCGGTTCATCAACCTGCATAATTTCACCCTCGTTCATAACACAGATTCTATCGCCCATTGTCATAGCTTCAACCTGATCATGAGTAACATAAACCATTGTAGTTTTAAGCTTTTTCTGAATTTTTATTATTTCAGCACGCATATGCACTCTGAGTTTTGCATCTAAATTAGATAATGGTTCGTCAAATAAAAAAACCTCTGGCTCTCTGACAATAGTTCTACCGACAGCCACCCTCTGACGCTGACCGCCTGATAGTGATTTAGGCTTTTTATAAAGCTGGGTTTCAAGTCCTAGAATTTCTGACGCCTTTTTTACTCGTCTATCAATCTCTTTTTTGGAAAACCGACGGATTTTTAAACCATAGGCCATATTATCATAAATAGTCATATGTGGATAAAGCGCATAATCCTGAAATACCATAGCAATATTACGGTCGCTTGGAGGTAAAGAATTCACGTTTTTATCACCAATATAAAGGTCCCCGCTAGTGATTTCTTCAAGCCCCGCTATCATTCTTAAAGTTGTACTTTTTGCACAGCCTGAGGGTCCAACCAGGACCATAAATTCGCCATCATTAATATCAAGATTAATACCTTTAACAGCCTCAAAACCATTTTTATAGATTTTTCTGAAACCTTTTAAACTCACCTTTGACATCTTTCCCTCCAGATAAATAATTAAAAATCAATACCTTGTTGCAATAGCAACAATAACTTCATCTATTTAACCCCCCCGGATAACATTCCTGATTTTATATATCTTTGTAATATAAACGTAATTATAATAACAGGTACAGTAATTATAGTAGCGTAAGCTGCCGAATTAAATATTCCCCCGCGATTTATATAATAATATGTCTGCAACGGCAGCGTATTTTCTGAAACAGTTAAATATAATGCATATGTAAACTCATTCCATGATTCAAGCCACACAAGCATAGCGGCCACAGAAACACCAGGCAATGATAATGGAAAAATTATCCTGAAAAGCGTTTTTATTCTGCCAGCACCATCTACAAAAGAAGCCTCTTCAAGACTTTTAGGGATTGCCTCAAAAGTCCCCACCAGAATCCAGCCCACATAAGGGAGCACTTTAATCATATGAGCCAGAATAAGCCCCAGAGAAGTATCGAGCAGATTCCAGGATAAAAATCTAACAGAAATAGGCAACGCTATTGCAACCTCTGGAAACATCCTTGAAATAAAAAGAGACATAATAAAAAGATATTTAATTCTTTTATCCCCAATTCTTGCAATAACATATGAGGCTGGTGCCGCAATGATTACCGCAAGTAAAGTTACAATAGTTGCAACAAAAAGACTTTTAAAAAGCGCAGGCAATAATAATCCCGAACCAAATACATTGCGCCAGTGGTCCAGAGTTAAGCCCTCTTGGGGAATAAAAAGAGTTTTTTCAGTAAATTTTAAAAATATATCTGCAGGATTACTTAATGATATTCTAAACATTAAAAAAACAGGGTAAAGTATTATTAAGGCAACAATAAATAATGATAATCCAAAAAGAAATTTTTTAATCATTTTAGTATTCATTTAAACCTCACCCCCTTTTTCTCTTTCAACCACAAACAAATAAATAAACACAAAAATCATAATCAACACAGTTAAAATAGTACCCGAAGCAGCAGACAAATTATAATTTTGTCTGGCATATTCAGCATATGTAAAAGTCGATATAACAGGCGTTGTGGCCGTTCCCGCCAGAATTAACGGGAGCTCAAAAATCCGGAACGCATCTATTGCCCGGATGATCAAGGCTATTGTGATATGCGGTTTCATTAATGGTAAAATTACCGTAAAAAACTTATACCACGATTTTGAGCCATCTATCGAACACGCTTCGTGAACACTTTTTGGAATTGATTCAAGACCAGCAATAAAAAGCAACACCATTAAAGGCAGAACTTTCCAGGTATCTGCAAAAACAATCATAAAAATTGATAAAAATCCCCCCTGACCCCAGTTCACAGGATCGCTTATAAGTCCAATTCTATACAGAAGCAGATTTAAAAATCCAGCCGAATCAAATATATAAGTCATAATCGTAGCAGAAACAATAGTTGGAATACCAAGCGGAGTTAACACAATAGTTCTAAAAAAACCCTTTCCCTGAAATTCTTTAGCGAGAAGAAGAGCAATTGACATAGCAATAATAAACTGAAAAAGAAGCCCTATTAAGGTTATTGCAAGTGTGTTAAAAATACCAGTTCTGAAATTTCTGTCAGAAAAAAGTTTCTTATAATTATTTAAAGTAAATCCTCTGTAAGGTGATTCTTTAAGTTCTTCATATTCTTTTTGTGCAAGTGCAAGTTCTTTTTTATATTCTTCACGCTCTGCTTCTGTTTCAGCCTGTTCCAAATCATACTTAATATCATCAATTCCTGTAGTTATAATATCATGCCGGCGACCATACCGCTGGTCAATAAAACTGTTTTTTAAATTAGTAAAAATCGGCACAATTGTAAACCCGATAATATATGCAAAAAGCGGTATTATCATAATGATTTCAAGCCAGTATTTTCTTAAAAATTTCATCAACCCCCCCCTTAATAATTCATCCACTCAAGTTCATTTTGTAAATCAACTGCATATTTATCAAGTGTTTCTTCCACATCCATACCATCTATTACAATATCCTGAAACGCACGATTTACATAATTATCAACAGAATCCCAGCCCATAATAGCAGGACGATAATGACCATATTCAAGAGCTTCAAGCACAGCCTCAAAAAACGGCTTCTGCCAGTCAGGAACATCAGTCATAGCATCCTCGCGAATAGGTGGCCAACCAAGCTCTGAAACAAAAATCTTCTGCACCTCTTTACTCATTAAAAACTGGGCAAATTTAAGAGCAAGCTCCTGGTTCTTAGTTCTGCGGGGAATAGCTATAACATCCCCACCAATCATAGTTCCTTTACCCTCAGGACCAGCCCAACCACCATAAGCTGAAATATTATCTTTTTTATTCTGCTGCACAATAACATTCATACCAAAAGGCCAGTTTCTCCCTAAATAAATACTTCCATCTGATAAATATCTATTTGTTGTATTCCAGTTGGCGCGGACAGATTCCTCAGATAAATAAGGCCATAATTTTTGTAAAAAAGTAAAAGCTTTTATACAGCCCTCATCATTTAATTTTGTAATATCACCACCAGCCTGAACAATAAACTCAAAAACCTGAGTAGTTGTATTGGCATCTAAAGTGCCATGAACAGCTATTCTGCCTCTACCAAATTCATCTTTTAATTTTTTAGCAGTATCGAGAAGCTCATCCCAGTTTTTTGGAATTTTATATCCATTTTCATTGAATATATCAGTATTAAAATATGTAATTTGCACATTGGGACGACCAGGAAAAAACATTAAGTTTCCATCAAATTTAAGAGGCTCTACAAGCGCTGGATATACTTCAGGCTCAATTAAATCACTGAACCTGTTTAAGTTTAAAAGAAGTCGTTTTTCAACATAGGGAGCAAGATTCATATTATCAAGAAAAAGCAGGTCAACATCCATACTGTTTGCTCTATGCATAATCTCAACCTTTTGAAGAGTATCCCCAGCCTCAATATTCACCGAGCGAATTCTTGCATTATGCTTTTTTTCAAACTCAGGAAAAATCTGTTCCCTCATAACCTGCCACTCATCTTCCCCAAGAGAAGCTGAAATACTTAAAACATTGGATGCTTTTTCATTTTTTGACTCAGATTTAAAAACAAAAAAAGATAAAAAAATAAGCAAAATAATAATTACAGCAAATGGTATAACTGTTTTTTTCATGAAGGCCCCCCAACATTAACTAAAAAATATATGCTATTACAAATTATAGCTGGATAAAAATTAAAAAGGTTATAAAGTTTGTTTATTATTATATAAAAAATTAAAATTAATTTCATACTACCCCCCCTTATTAAAATGCAAAATTTCATATACGAAAAAATACTATAAAATAAATACTTTGAAAAAATACTTTAAATATTTCATGCTTGAAAAAATTTATACATATAACATTTTATACAAAAAGAAAGATAATTTCAATAAAA